>CAYYPJ010000054.1:0-12917 GCA_964473495.1 uncultured Spirochaetales bacterium | reverse complement strand
AAATATGCCTGTCGGTATCAGAAATGGGATAGCCTCATTACAGCAGATAGACCCGTCAATAGAGGAAGCCTCAATCGATCTTGGAGCTGACAGCGGGATGACCTTTCGGAAAATAACGCTGCCGATGATAACACCTGCTTTTCTTTCCGGATTGGTCTATAGTTTTGTGCGGTCGATGACAGCAATCAGTGCGATCATCTTTGTCGTATCTGGGAAATGGAATCTGATCACTGTTGCAATTCTTGGATTTGTCGATAACAGTCAATATGCACAGGCTGCCGCTATGAGCATGATGCCTATTGCGATAGTACTGGTAGCCCTTGGCTTGATTAAACTTTTTACTGACAGACTTGGCAAGGGAATGAATTCTGCCATAGTCGTAGAATAGGATGGAGAATATGATAGAAGACTATCTGGTCCTCAAGGACCTGAAAAAGACTTTTGGGAAAGGCGATGCAGTCGTTACCGCAGTAGATTCAATGAATCTTACCGTGAAGGAGGGTGAACTTATAACGCTGCTTGGGCCTTCCGGTTGCGGTAAGACCACGACTCTTCGTATGATTGCAGGATTTCATACCCCGACATCAGGGGATGTTCTTATCGATGGGGAGAGTGTGAACGCGCTACCGCCGAATAAGCGACCGACAGCCATGGTCTTTCAGAACTATGCGCTATTCCCTCATATGACGGTAGAGGAGAACATTTCCTACGGATTAAAGGTCAGGGGCGACAGTAGTGTGAAAATCAAAAAGAAAGTTGATGGGATCATCCAACTAATCGGGCTGGACGGTCTTGCGAAGAGACAGCCAAGAGAACTCTCCGGAGGTCAGCAGCAAAGAGTCAGTCTTGCACGTGCAATGGTCATGGAACCAAAGGTGCTGCTCTTTGATGAACCGCTTTCAAATCTTGATGCGAAACTTCGGGTATCAACGCGACTTGAGATCAGAAAACTGCAGCAGCGTGTAGGAATAACATCAGTTTATGTGACCCATGATCAAGAAGAGGCTATGATGCTCTCTGATAAGGTGGTTATCATGAAAGCCGGAATGATACAGCAAATCGGGACTCCTTCGGAGATCTATGCTCACCCGGTAAATCGTTTTGTTGCTGGTTTTATCGGTAAAGCAAATTTTCTGCAGGCAGAGGTAACAACTATTGAAGGAACACAATTTGTCATGTCGGTCTTTGGAAAGAAGATCGTTGCTCCCTGTTGGGACAAGTCAATAAAGAAAGGCGAACAGGTCACGGTTGTCGTTCGACCGGAATCAATTCTGATCGGAAAGACTCAAGAGGGAAAGGTGAAGGGGACAGTGACCAATTCTGTGTACTTCGGTTCTCAGATGCTCTATGAGGTACAGGTGACAGATGGTCAGGTCTTTCGAATAGAAGTGCCTGATCCACAGCAGCAAGTGCGGTATAGTGTTGGTACGTCGGTAGGATTGACCTTTAAGGATAAGAGTCTGCATGTGCTTCCACGGGAGGAGAGTGAAGAATGATACCATATGAGATTATCATGATCGGGCATCTCTCAAAAGATGTCATCATAGACTATATAGGGAATAAGACGTATATAACCGGCGGTGCAGTAGTGTATTCATCTATGGCGGCGGCACATTCTGAGGTCTCTACCATGGTCATCACAAAAATGAGATCTGATGATAGGATGTTGATTGCCCCCTTGCAGTCAAAAGACATAGAGTGGGTTACTGCTGTCTCTCCGAAAACAACTTCGATACAGAATGTCTATCATATTGCTGACAAAGAGCGAAGGGATGTGACACTTCTCTCTCAGGCTGATCCCTTTAGGATGGAAGATATGCCAGAGGATGTACCTTGGGTCTATCAGCTTGCCGGACTCTTTGGCGGTGAGATCCCTGATACCTTGATTAAACCACTCGCATTACGATCACAAGTAGCTCTTGATGCGCAGGGAGTTCTGCGATGTATCGATGAACAGGGATCTCTGGTATTCCATGACTGGGTGAATAAACGTGAGCTGCTTCCCTATGTGACTTTCTTTAAGGTAGATGCTGCAGAAGCAGAGATCCTTACCGGAATGAGTGATCGTGTTCAGGCGGCAAAGACTCTGCAGGCCTGGGGAGCTGACGAGGTTATGTTGACCCATAATACCGAAGTACTTGTATGTGGTGATGGTGATATCTATTCAGCACCGTTTACCAATAGTAATACCTCAGGCAGGACCGGTAGGGGGGATACGACTTTTGGGGCATATCTTGTCTGGCGTGGGAAACACGATATTCATCAGTCACTTCGCTATGCTGCAGCATTGTGCAGTATCAAGATGGAGAGCCCCGGACCGTTCTGTGGAAGTGTGGACGAAGTGCTGCATCGCATGGAACAAGATAGAAATAGATAACGATCTTCTCCCCTATAAAAAATGATCTGTTCCTTATAATGGTATGATACACTGGATACTGGGAAACGGTAGTGTTTCTTCTATTCTTGAAAGTAGGGAGCAGATGATGAAGAGTATGAATATTGGAATCATCGGATATAAATTTATGGGCAGAGCTCACAGCAATGCATGGCTGCAGTCGCAGAGGTTCTTTGAACCAGGAATCAAACCGATACTGAAAGTAGCCTGTGGAAGAAGTGAGAAGCCTCTGCGGGCATTTGCTGAAAGATGGGGATGGGAAGAGATAGAGACGGACTGGAGGAAAGTAGTCTCACGTGAAGACATAGACATCATAGATGTTGCAGCACCACAGTTCCTCCATTACGAGATAGCTATTGCAGCAGCGAAGGCTGGTAAACATATCTTTATGGAAAAGCCTCTGGCGATGTCGGTTGCAGAGGCACAAGGGATGGCAGCTGCGGTAGAAGAAGCACACATCGTCCATTATCTGGATCATAATTATCGTCGTTGCCCTGCTGTGCGTTTGGCAAAAAAACTGATGGATGAGGGAAAGATAGGTGATATCTATCACTGGCGGGGAGCTTATCTGCAGGATTGGTTGACTGATCCGAATTTTCCATTGACCTGGAACCTTCAGAAAGAAAAAGCGGGTTCTGGTCCCAATGGAGATCTTAACTCTCATAGCATAGATCTGGCACGTTATCTTGTCGGTGAAGTGACACAAGTCTCTGCCATGATGGCTCAGTTCGTCTCAGAACGTCCGCTTCCGGATGAGCATGCTTCTTCCCTCAAAGGCGGCAGTAGTGGGAGGGGGAGCGGTAAGGTCACTGTAGAAGATGCAGCATTCTTGACTGTCAAGTTTGCCAATGGTGCTTTGGGATCCTTTGAAGCTTCTCGTTTTGCTACAGGACGAAGGAATTACAACGAATTTGAGATCTACGGCAGCAAGGGTTCCCTTATATTTAACTTAGAACGCATGAACGAATTACAGTTCTACTCAAAAGAGGATCCTGAAGGTGAGCAGGGATTCAGGACTATTCTTGCTACCGAACCGGTTCATGAATATATAGCCCACTGGTGGCCGCCGGGACATATCATCGGGTATGAGCATGAATTCGTGCATGCTGCGGTAGACTTTCTGGATGCGATCAAGAATGGAACGGAGATACGGCCGAACTTCTTTGACGGTGTTGAAGAGATGAAGGTACTGGCTGCTGCAGTTCAGTCTGCAGCAGAGGGCAGAACTGTAACGGTGTAACTGCATCTTCCCCTCCAAAGAGACCAGGATCGTACAGCTGACAAGTTTTTTCTGGTATAGTAGAGCTTATAGAGTAAATGTAGTAAAACTGCTAGACAAAGTGATCATAACTGCATAGTATGTCTTTGTTGACACGGGCGGTTAACTCAGTGGGAGAGTGCTACCTTCACACGGTAGAAGTCGCAAGTTCAAATCTTGCACCGCCTAAAAACGCCTGGTTCTCAAATAAGGAATTGGGTGTTTTTTTATTTCCCTAAAACCTGAAACTGATATGCCTATGCCCGCCCCTCTGGAAATCTTAAGAAGTATCTCCTAACCACCTTAATTCTCGGCATTGATTATATGCTGCACATTTTAGTCCGAAGATTTGGCTATATTTTCTTGTTCTTTGAGTTGTTTTCTCTTTGCCTTCTGCTCTGCATCGAGTTTTTTCCGGATGCTTTTCGGCCATGCATCAGCGGGAAGTTCTGTATCTAATACCTGAAGTATCTCCCCCTGTTCTTCAGTGATCTTGCCCCAGGGACCTGTCCGGTTTCGATATTCGAAATACTCGATCACATCGACCTCATCAACCAGCTGCCGATATGAACACCTAGTGTACAGCCGTACAGTCCTTTAGCTAACATCACCTTCCTGATATGAGAAACCACAATAAGGGCGACAATCTGGACGAACAGCTTGCCGGTGAAATTATCATTCTTACTGCATCGGGTGTGTCTGAGGGATAATCGATACTTCAGATTATTGAAAGCTTTCTCAACTTTATCCTTCTTACAGTAGATGGAGAGTACCTGCCGAGATAATATGAAGAGACCTCCTGATTGCAAAAACGTGTATTCACCTGCATACTGAAGCATGGCAGGTTGTCACATACAAACAGGAGGTCGATAGGAAAAGTGTAGTATATGTTGGAATGTATGTTCTTCCATAAAGATAACAATATGGCTGTATATCTTAACAATCGTGAAGACTCTGAATATAAAACAACACTACGTAACACCCCTGAGAAGGTTCAGCGGTTCTTTGATAAGCTTCAAGCTCGATATCCAGAATATGCGATAAGAACTATCTATGAAGTAGGTCCTACCGGATTTGTACTTTATCATCAGCTGCAGTCACTGCACATGCACTGCGTGGTTGCAGCTCCATCTCTGCTCACTCGCCAGCCGGGGAACAGACAAAAGACCAATAAGCGTGATGCCCGGTCTTTGGCAAGAGCGCTTCGCAGTAAGATGGTTACGGCCTGTCATATTCCGTTACCTCATGATGAGGAGGTACGAGACTATCTCCCGTATGGCAGCAGATGCAAAGGACTCACTGAACAGGACAAATAAACGTCTGCTGATGTTTTTACACTTGCCATGCATGCCCAACATACGAGAGGACTTATTGGACGTTAAAGCATATGAGGTGGCTCAGAGTGGTCAGCCTGTCTACGCTGCAAAGGAAACCTGGGATGAGTATCTTATGATGATCATCGAGCTACAGCACGAGGCTTTAGAAATTTCAAGAATTACAGGATTTCAATCCTCTTCTATTGTGGTAAATTAAACCTTTATCCATAGAAAACTCGGAAGAGCCAAAATAACGTTATATCATTTTTTGGATTGGAACCAATTTATTCAGGATTAATATGTAGTGCTATAGTATTTATACTATTCAGTTACATATTTCCTCCCAAAAAGGAAACTGTTGAATTAGCTGCAGAATAGTAAGACAACATTATACTACGGGCTTATGCCCGTAGTATCCTGGAAAAAACAGATTTTGATTGCTTGTTGTCTTCTATAGAACAGTTTTTTGTCTACCTGAGACAGAGAGGCAACTTCATACAGCCAATAATTGGTATCACGGTGCTGATGATAGGATTTTTTTAGGTAATACGAAGCAGTATGATCTAACGCCCCATAAGAAAATTAAAATACAGAGGGACCTTTGCTTCAAAGGTCATTTTTTCTTTTGTATGGGGATGACGTATTGTCATAGAAGCTGCATGGAGTGTAAGTCTCTTAATACCCATAGTAGCTCTCTTCTCTCCATATTTCTTATCTCCGGCAATCGGACAGCCTGCTTCTGCTAAATGGATCCTGATCTGGTTCTTCCTGCCGGTAAGAAGCTTGATTTCAAGCAAACTGAAGTGATTTGATTCTTTTAGAACTTTATATTGCGTCTTTGCAAGTTTTCCCTTCGCAGGATCAGTGACAGAATACATTCTATGAATACTGTTTTCTGCAAGATACGAAGTGATAAGCCCCTCTTCTTTCGATAAACTACCATGTACTACGGCATAGTACTTCTTTTCGAAATTTTTCCACTCGTGCTGAAGATAACGCTTGGCTTCTTCAGTCTTAGCAAATACGATAACACCAGAAGTATCTTTATCCAAACGATGTACAATATATATTCGATTTCTCGACTTACTGTTTCCTTTCTTGACATATTCATTCAATAGATGATATGCCGTGTGTTCCTTTTCCTTATCAGTACTGATTGTCAATAAACCGCTTCTTTTATCAACAACCAAAATATCATAATCTTCATAGAGAAGCGTTAGCCCTTTGGGCTGGTATTTCTTTGGGGAACTCTTAAATTTCTTTGGAACTTCTTGCATAGTATGTACCAGAGAATACTGAACTGAAATCCTTTTACTCAAAGACTGCCAGATAGACACCAATGTTAGGTGTATATGAGGAGATTAGTTAATCAGATCTTATAGTGATTCTCATTTTCCTCTCTGTAATGTATAAAACAGTATTTACGGTTTTTCTGATTATTCATAGACCATAGCATCGTAAAATCATTAAATCTTTCAGATAGGTGATATATCGAACAATAGACTCCTTCTTCGTGGTACCGTTTTGTGAACCATAATTCTGAATTACACATCTATCTTGATAAAGAGAAGGATATTGCCCTAGTATTGTCTGCTCACATCGTGTTATACCCAATTATTCTCTTTTTCAATCAGGTGGTAGTAATTTTATGGTAAAGAATGTGACAATCGTGGTCGATCAGTATTATGATGATTCTGAAGCGCAAATACGTACAAAGGCAGCAAAGAAGCTGAATATCTCAGAGGATCGCATACATGCTGTCCAACTCTCTAAGAAGTCGATAGATGCTCGTAGAGGAAAGTTGAAAGTAAACATGCAGTATAAAGTGTTCATCGATGAGGATCCGCCTGCCTCAGAGCCTATAACATTATCACTGCAGCAGGCGGACCCATCCCGTCCAGTCATCATTGTAGGCTCTGGACCTGCAGGGCTCTTCGCTGCTCTCAAGCTGCTGGAGTCTGGGATAAAACCGATCATTCTTGAACGAGGGCCTGATACGATTACACGAAAAAGAGCTATCGCACAGATCAGCAGAGATCAATGTATAAATCCAGATTCGAATTACTGTAACGGTGAGGGCGGGGCAGGTGCTTTCTCTGATGGTAAGCTGTACACCCGTTCTCACAAACGCGGGGATATCTCAAATATTCTCTCGATCCTCTGTTATCACGGAGCAGATGAACAGATCCTCACGGATGCCCATCCTCATATTGGCACTGATCGATTGAGTGGTATTGTGAATGCCATGAGACAGAATATCATCGAACACGGCGGAGAGGTACATTTCTCAACGCAGGTGACTGGTTTATCCAGAAATGGAGAGCATCAGGTTATCGGGGTAAGCACAAAAGATGGACGTTGTTTTTCTGCACATGCTGTTATACTAGCTACTGGTCATAGTGCCTATGACGTGTATGAACTGCTTGCCTCTGAAGGAGCACAACTTGAAGCAAAGACCTTTGCAGTCGGTGTACGAGTTGAGCATCCGAGAAAATATATAGATACGATTCAATACCACGGACTTGATTCAGGTAATCTTGGATCCGCCTCTTATCAATTAAAGGCTCAAGTTGCAGATCGCGGAGTCTACTCCTTCTGTATGTGTCCTGGCGGGAATGTAGTTCCCTCAGCGACTGAGAATGATCAGATCGTTGTTAACGGTATGTCACCTTCGGGACGCAATACTAGCTGGTCAAATGCTGCTATCGTTGTTGAGATCAAACCTGAAGATATTCCTTCAGAGTTTGGAGGGGAAACTGATCCACTTGCCGGGCTTCGTTTTCAGAGATCTTTAGAACATGAGGCGAAGAAACAGGGACATGGGCAGAAGGCTCCAGCACAGCGAAT
This sequence comes from uncultured Spirochaetales bacterium, assembly GCA_964473495.1. Lineage (GTDB taxonomy): Bacteria > Spirochaetota > Spirochaetia > CAKZLE01 > CAKZLE01 > JAIPFY01. Next base: position 5,101 of record CAYYPJ010000054.1, on the reverse strand, counting down.
GACCGACTTTGTCTCCCATGTGCCTTCAAAGAATCTGCCTGAATGTTCCTACACCCCTGGTGTAGTACCGTCCAGACTGGATCTATGGCTTCCCCATGATATTAGCAAGCGTCTTATAAAGGCCTTTCGTTTCTTTAATACGAGAATGCATGGATTCCTTACAGAGAAAGCATTGCTTATCGCCATTGAAACACGAACATCTTCACCGGTACGAGTGCTTAGAGATCCTGAGACTTTAGAGGCACGAGGACTAGCTGGTCTTTATCCTGCAGGAGAGGGCTCTGGATACTCTGGAGGAATCGTATCATCAGCTATGGATGGACAGCATGTTGCTGCCGCGGTCGCCATCCGGATTTGAGTTTCTGGGAACAGGGTATTCTGTGAGTATGAAAGAGGCTTATGAAAAAATATTTCTTTCGGAGATACATTGATGTTGAGAATGATATACGACAGTATTAAGTACAATAATCATAATAAATGGTCTAGGGACAGAATTGCAGAGTTTAGTCTGCAGCAGTTTCATAAAACAGTGAAGAAGGCATACCGACACAGCCGGTTTTATCAGGAACTTTATACTTCTCATGGTATACAGTATAACGATCTGGGTACTATAGATCCTTCAGACCTCCCGATTATCGACAAAGAGATGGTACAGCAGAATTTTGATTCAATAACCACGATTGATTCTCGAAAGAAGATAGAGAGAGATAAATCGTCGGAGAACCTTCTGCTGCTTCCGGGAATTGGATATCTCGTACATACGTCAGGCAGCACAGGGAAACCTTGTGACTTTGTCTATTCAAAGGGATCTGTCGATGCTTTAGAATCGAATTTTGTACGGTTGAGTATCGGAGGGGGAAATAATCCTATAACCCTGAAAGACTTTCCTATAAAATGTCTTCATGTCTCATCTGTGGGCAGCGGCTATGCAAGCATGATGCTTGCATTAAATGGCCTAAGAAGTTATCACGCAAAAAGTATCATCGTCAAGGCATCGGATCCCCTTGACCAATGGATAGATATAATAGGTGATTTCTCTCCAAATTATCTCTCAGGATATCCTTCTTGTATTGATATCGTTGCCAATATGCAAAAGAAAGGTCAAATACATATACAACCGAAGAAAATCATAACAGGTGGAGAACCTATGGTGAAAGAGACCATGAATCGTCTGGGACAGTTGTTTCATGCAGATGTGGTCAATTATTACGGTTGTACCGAATCACTACTCATAGGGGCAGGTACCAGTTGGTACGACGGACTCTATCTTTTTGACGATATGAATTTTGTCGAGATCGATGCTGTTGACAGACTCATTATAACCCCTCTTACAAATAGTGCGTTCCCGCTTATTAGGTACAGGATGACCGATGTGATGGAGGGCTTTACAAAATCTTTCACACCTCCGCTTCCTTTCACTCATATTGACCGAATCATTGGAAGGTATGAAGAACTTCTTTGGTTTGAGAATAGTAAGGGTCACATGGATTTTCTCCATCCTCTTTTTCTTGATGATCTTGATGTCAAAGGGGTAGAGAAATACCAATTTGAGCAGATTGATAACGGCTTTATCATACGATGCGTGAGTCTGTTAAAGGAAAAAGAAGAACTTGAGAAGCAGATAAGAAAACAGATAGATCATATGCTGAATGCTAAGAACCTGATAAACGTCAAATATCGAGTAACATTCGTGGGTGAGATTCCTATCGACCCGGTAAGTGGAAAAACCAAAATGGTTGTGAAAAAGAAAGGATAGATAAGATCAGACTCTTCACAGAGTGTACTATGCTACTGATAAAGAGCGTACTGCAGCAAGACTATATCTCTGTTCTTTCCCGGTAGTAGTACTGTGACGGATCATGTATCCCGTCTCTTAAGCAGCCAAGCGATGAAGTAGAGGATTCCCGATAACAGCAGTGATCCGAATGCAAGATTTATCATCGGTGCCATTTGCTTTGCGATCCAGAAAAATGCAAAATTACACAGTATCAAGGCACTTCCGATACCTTCCCATTTCCAACCAACAACAATGCCGAGACACATACCGAACATGGCAAGAAATCCAAATCTGTCAGCTAACGGCACTTCTGATAAATCCAGAGGGCCATCACCTATAACTCCACAGATAGCAATAGTCAAAAAAGTCAGCAGGAAAGAAGTACCTAAGATTCGTGCTGTCCAGCGGCACCATTTCTCAAGTTGTCTCTTATCAGAGAATTTTTTTTTCATTGGTTAGACTCCTTTCATATCTCGAGGAGCCCGATTTATGATTACCAGGTGCAGCCGTACTAGAATAGGACTTCTCAATGATCTAAAAAACCAGATGATGAATTGACCATCAGGTATAATAGAGCTTTTTTTACGCAGCATGATGAATGAATACATCTTTCCCTCATGAATAGTACCATAAAGCTTCTCGTTTGTATCTATCCCCTGAGACGATCAATGGGAGGATATGTGGTTTCCCTTAGGTAGGAAAATTCTTTTGTATCCAGAGATTCGACAGCATAGGAAACATCTGTTTCAAACAGAGAATATGGTGTTCCCGGGGAATGTACTTCTTATGCTTGCCTATATTAAAAGTTGTCTGTTATTTGCAAATCACTCAAATCAGTAATTGTTTCTTCAAAGAGCTCATCAATATTATTCTTGTTCTCCAGTATCAAAGGTTTCCATAACTTTTCAGCTATGATACGGAAGATCTCAATTTTATCAGGGTGAATTATTGTTCCTGATTTATCCATAAAGTCGATGAACTTTTTCATATACGGGTATTGGGTAAAGAAATCAGCGAAAAGCTGATTCTCACGGAGATCACCTCTGCAGGGGATATGAGCTATAGAGCGTAAAAGGTTTAAGTCATTCTCTTCTGTCAAGTAATACCACTTAATAAAATTCCATGATCTCTCAATATTATTGCTGTCTTTAAAGATGGAAGCTCCTTTAATGCTTGCTTCCAGCCATGGGTTGCAGGGTGATTCTATGTAATCCGGGATTGGAGGAGGGGAAAATACAAGGGACAATTCTGAATCCATCTGATTGACTGTGAGTAAGGTTTCCGGGTTACGTATCAATTTATATCCAACGTTGCCTTTCGTAAAGAAATCATATGTATGTCTATCATTTGAAATATACCCATTTTTAACTGCATTCGATAGAAATCTAAAGATCGCTCTACTTTCTGGTCTATCAATTTTAAAAATATCAAAGTATAAACCCTTTTCACCTGAAGTCGCCATATTAAAGGCATGCCAGTATCGTGCAGTGATCCACCAATTGGGGGACAGGGGGAAGTCTGTCGGAATCGTATTTCCTATATTCTTGACATGTTCCGCAAAACGATTGAATTCGCTATATGTTTTTGGTGGAGTATCAAACCCTGCCATTTTTAATAGTTTGCGATTATATATTCCATAGATAGGTGTCCAGTGCTGAGGAAGAATATATATGTGTCCATCATCAGCTCGTATTTTGTCCAGGAATTTTTCGATCTTTCTTTCTTTTACAATAGTGGAAAAACCTTCCATAGTATCAAGTGGTACTAATACACCATCTCTAGCTAAATAATTTGCAAAGAACGCTTCGATCCCTTGGTATAGATCAGGAGAAGCCCCCTGTATAATAGAACTTTTTATGACCTCTTCTGTTTCCATTCCTCTGGGTACAGGATTAAACGTCACGATAGATTTTGGATTGTTCTTGTTCCATTGAGTGATAATGTTCTTCTCATGTTCATATAGCTTTCCCGGAGCAGTCCACAAAACAATAGGAGTAATCTGGTTTCTTCGTATTCCATTCTTATTATATTTTAAGCAAGTATTGTTGTTTATGAGTCTATTAGTGACAATGGCCCTATAGGGGTGAATGGTAATACCCTTGATTTGTGAAAAAAGAATAGAAGCTGCTAATTGTCCTTTATTCTCCCAGTCGGGTTGTATCAAAGATATCTTCGCAGAAGACTGTGTAGCTACCCCATCATCAAATCCTATGATTGAGACATCCTCCGGTATCCTCATGTTATGTTTGCTCAAGAAATGTATAACACTCTCGGCAAAGATATTGCTTGAAAGGATGATTGCACTTGGGAGAGAATCCTCTTTAAAGATTTCCTCCATTGCCCGTATGATGAAATCTTCTTTTTCCTCATTATCCCCAATTATCTTTATATATTTCCTTATAACAGGCAGATTATGGTCTTCAATTTCCTGTTTAAAAGAATTGAAACGTTCTTTAAACCGTAAGTCATGTATGTTGCCGGAAATAAAACTAATCTTTTTGTGCCCAAGTTCTACAAGATGATCGACAGCTTTCTCGATCCCATTGACATTATCTGTATTCACTGAAAAATATCTTGATGAAATAGACTTCATGTCAATACAGACAAATGGAATACTCTGAGTTTCCAGGGTGATATATAGCATTTCTGAAATATGATGTCCAAGTAGTATCACACCTTTTGTACCGCTGTTCTGAACTATCTCTGGTAATGTATTCTCTTCATTTAGTCTTACCATGATAATCGAATAACCCTCTTTAGTAAAAGAGGTCTCGATCTTTTTTATCACCATGTCATAGCCATGATGATGGATCCCGAATATATCCTGGCTATGAAAAAGAATTGCAATGTGTTTTAGCTCAGAAACAAGAGGGGCCTTTGTTATGGTAATATTGTGTTTCTGCAAGACTTTCAGTACCCTTTCCCGAGTCCTTTCGTTTACATTAGTCTTGTTGTTTACGACTCGAGATATAGTTGCAATGGAGACATTACATTCCCTTGCAATCTGTGTAAGGTTTATGTTTATTCTTTTTCTCGACATAGTAAATTACCCTCTATATTATTATTATCATATTTGGAACAGTCTTTCAATGTAAAAAGAAAGTTTCTTGCAGTATCATACGAAAACGATATGATGGGAGTAGATAAAGCTTCTGTAGCCATAGGACCAAAGCTAGTTAGCATTTCCCTTTTTTTAATATATTTGTCCTTGCAGTGACATATTTTCTGATTAATATTCACGGATATGTAAATTACATAAAATTTATGTAATAAAAGTATGTATATATTGTAAATTTACAAATAATAATTGACAAAAATGAATAC
>CAYYPJ010000053.1:0-13047 GCA_964473495.1 uncultured Spirochaetales bacterium | reverse complement strand
GTACTGACCTTATCGGGGACGGACCCGAGTGCCTTATTCAGAGGAGAAAGAATCACGAGAACAAATCTATGAAAAGAAGAAAATACTCGAGAAGATAATATCTCAAAGCAGACAACAGGTCCTATATGATCCGATCCTCCCCGTTTATATGAACTGATTGACAATCCCCTACGTTTTGAGATACTACAGAGAAATGGTTTTAGAAAAACATCTATCTCATTGGCCCCTTGAACGGAAAGAATTTTATACACAACTCATAAGGATCTCAGGTCCTATCATGCTGCAAAATCTGTTCATCTCCTCACTTTCCTTCTTTGATACCCTGATGATCGGCCAGTTGGGAGCTGTTCAGATAGCTGCAGTCGGTCTGGCAAACCAGATGTTCTTTCTTATCATGCTCTTTTTCTTCGGCGTCAGTAGTGGTTCATCAATATTCATTGCACAGTTCTGGGGAAATAATGATATAAAAAGTATCCATAAGACCATGGGAATAGGGTTGATCCTCTCATTAACCGGGGCTGGGTTCTTCACGGTCATTTCAGTGGCAGCACCGGAATTCATCATGAGCATATTCTCATCGGATAAAGCTGTTATCGAGGTCGGGGCTGTCTATCTGAGGATCGTCGGGATCAGTTACCTTTTCTCAGCCGTATCAATCACCTTCTCAGCAGCCTTAAGGAGCACAGAACAGACTCAAACCCCTCTTATTGCCACAGTCTTCTCATTAATCGTAAATATCATATTAAATTATCTCTTGATCTTCGGAAAGTTCGGGTTCCCCGAATTGGGAGTCGCCGGTGCGGCAATAGCCACCACGATTGCCCGGGGTCTTGAGTTGTTCATCATGTTACTGATTACCTATAAAAGGAAGCTGACTGCCGCAGGATCCATTACCTCTTTTCTTGCGATAGATAATTCATTCTTACCGGTATTCTTCAATATCGCACTTCCTGTGATTCTCAATGAGATGGTATGGGCATTGGGAATGGTCGTCTATAAGATTGTATATGCACGAATGGGAACACAAGTGATTGCCTCAGCGAATGTAGTCGAAGCGATTCAGGGACTGTTCTTTGTCATCTTTATCGGAACAGCAAACGGGTGTGCCGTAATGATCGGGAAAAAGATCGGTGAAAGGGACCATGATGCTGCAAGACTCTATGCAAAAAAATTCTGCTTTCTGGCATTAGAAGTTGGTACTGCCATTGGTATCATGATGTATTTCTCAGCCCCGGTCATCCCTAAAGCATTTCAGGTATCCCCTGAGATCGTCTTTCTCTCAAGCAGATCATTGATGTCCTTAGCTTTTATACTCCCCATCAAAGCTTTTAATATGCATAGTATTATTGGGATCCTTCGCAGCGGCGGAGATACAAGGACGTCTCTTTTTATTGAACTTTCAAGCGTCTGGTTAGTCGGTGTTCCGCTGGCGATCATCGGGGGGCTGGTATTACACCTGCCCATCTATTACCTGTACCTGCTTATCAGTATAGAAGAGGTCTATAAATCGATCCTTAGTCTTTTTCGAATACGATCAGGGAAATGGATCAATGATCTCACCAAAGCCGTCTCAGATGAACCACTGATCGTCGAGATCTCCGGATCAGAGATTCCCTAGTATCATCTATTCGAGATCATCATCCGGTATTGATAGAATATCATCAAAACCGGCCGCTTCTTTCTTCCCTACAACCCCTACAAGTAGATATTTCTTTGTGATAGGATCATACAGATAATGCTTCTTGAGATGAAACCCCTCAATCTCAGAACTGTGCTTCACATGGGTACGGACACCCGTGCAATAGACTCTGTCAGCTCCAATAGTTATATGACTTTCTCCCGAAGGGCATATTGGAATATCAGCAGCTATGATCTCTAAGATCTTTTTCTCAAGCTCTATGATCGATATTACCGGTTTGTCAGGGAAACTGATCACGAACCCATGCTTCACATCAGAGTGAAGGACAGGATTCTTATACTGATAATCCTTTGCCAATACCAAGCTGGTAATATCTTCGGCCGAATGGGCCATAAGTCTGTATCGAATAGTCTTATACACAACTTTGCGAATACTTTCAGGACTTGGTCCGAATACTGTAGGTCTGGCAACGATGATCTCTTCTCCAATACCGAAAATAATCTGAGCATTATATCCCAGATAGGGATACACGAGGTCAAAATGCTCAACAACGACTCTTCGGTTATTGTCAATTGCTCGATTGATCGCATCAACGATCTCAAATTGCTGATGAAAAGCCTTCTCATACTGGTAATCAATGTGAAACGTATGCCCGGAAAAAAAGTCGTCTTCAGAGAAGGTGAACAAGGGGGTACTTCTAACATTAACTCCTGAATCATCATTCGTCAGTTCAAGTCCGGGAAAGAGCCCTTTTATCAGGGTAGATTTCCCGGAACCCGTCTTCCCTATGATACCGACAAGCAGATCGGACGGGGCAAGATACCGCTGGGCCAACTCTCGTCCAAGTTTATAGAGACGCATACGTCCCCTGGGAGCATAGTACGTAGAGAAAATAAGATCTTCTTTTACCGGTTCCGACCGTTTATACGTCAATATCAAACTCCATCTGCAAGAGAGGGGCATGCTGCTGAGCCCCGTAGATATCTGTTTCTCCAAAGGCTCCTGAAGGTATCCTCCTTCGCATCGTTATCTTTACTGCATGGGCCGGGTCAAAATAGATGATCTGAAGGATATCATCTTCTGGTATCCCATATAACGCTGCAATCCTCTGCTTTGTGATTAGCTGTTTCTCTTTGAGTATAACATATTCAGTAGAATCCCGACATATGATATCAAGAGTAATCTCAAAGGGACCTGCATTCTTCGATCTGATAACTTTTGCCATATCAATCAATCTCTTCTTCATAAGATCACCTCTTTAACAGGGAAGAAGTCATCAGCAGCATTGACTGCAAGCACATGGTAGATCGAGAACTCATATACTGCCCCTGTAGATATATCTGAAGGAGAAAAGGGAAAGGCAAGGTTTCCGGCTGTAGAGATTCTTCCATCATATCCATAATGCAGTAATGTTGAACGTATAAGACTGCATACTGTATCAGCATCTTTCTGATTCTCTCCAACAACATCAATAACCAGTGCTATCTCATGTCCCTCTGCAATCGGGCGAGGTTCAAGGGGACCCATAACTCCGTTCTTCCCGTATTGATGAACGTATATCTTTGAATGAGAGAAAAGCTCCGGGACAAGTTCGCTTACTCGTTTATTCACCTCTGTAATGATCTTATCCAGTTGTTTTATCATAATAGGGTCCCGAACACCCGCAATGGATATTGTCCTGAATCCTGTGAGTCTAGCACCCTCTAACTTGATAGTATAGATCTCTGAAGGTTCAAACACCGAGCCATAGACCTCTACGCCATCCGAGATCTCATAGAATCTACTCTGTTCCAGATTCAAGATCCCCCCCGGTCCGATAAGATGATACGGATCTGATTTCTCATAGAGAGTATGGGCGCATGTTGACTCTTCGGTGAACCTTCGTTCGTCACTCAATGTCTTAAGTGTGAAATGATCCTCTTCAATGATACCGATGACACAGTCCGATCCGGAACCGGGGGTAGATGCTATTGCGGCACATTCAAGGATCTTTCCCGCATGGAGAGATAATCCCGGGTCGAACCCCTGCCGTATGGGAACTGCGGCAAAACATGCCGGATCATACGCTCTACCTGCTAATACAATATCGCAACCACGCTCCAGAGCATCTATCATAGGTTCATATCCCATTTGGGCAACAATATTGCTAGTCTCTTCGATCATCGCTTCGGTCAACTCGCCGACACCTGTAAGCGGGGTGATATCACCCTGGGATAAGCTCCTCTTGACCAGTGGCTTCGGGATATCTGCATAGATGATCCCTACCTTACAGCCTACTTCTTGTTCTTTGACAATCTCACGAATGATCTCAAGACACCAGTCAACATGGACTCGTGCGCCACTTCCCCCTGCTGTCCCGATGATCACTGGGATCTTCATAGCCAATCCGGCTGCGATCATATAGGATAAATCACGTTTAACTCCATTCCTATTGGTGAAGGACTTCCCTGCTCCAAGATAGTAAGGACCGGGATCAGTGGAACCTGCATCCACCGCTATGACATCTGGGACATATGTGAGTCCTCGCTTGAAAGAGCTCTCGGGAAATCCATAACCAAGAATTGCAGTGGGAGATAATATTACACAAGATCTTTTTTGCTTCATCTATTTCACCTTATCCTAATCTTTTTCGAAGAATGGCAAGCGTCCTTGCCATCTCATTTTTGACGATTGTCAGTCCCTCGTCAAAACCCATTCCGGGCTTTATCAGCATACGTTCCGGTCTTGTCGCCAATGCAGCATGTACACATATCTTTGCTGATACATCAGTCTCATTACAGGTCCCTCCCTGATATGCTTCCATCCCATGTCCTTTACAGTAAAGAACACTCTCAATGGTATTGTGAAGGCTCCCAAGATCCGGCGTCTTTATCTGTATCATGCTGCATGCATGGGAATCGGTAAAATCTCGAATATCTTCAAGAGTGTTGCACCACTCATCAGCAACGAGTTTCACGGGAGAGCCAACAGCCCGTAAAGCAGCTGTCAACTTCGCTAACATCTCAATCTGTGAATGTTTCTCACCCATATCGACAGGACCTTCCACATAAAGATCAAGGTCTCCTGCATCTTCCTGCAGCCCTGCTAGGTAGTCCGTCATTTTCGATAGGTCATGATGAAAGATCATACCGATGGTTCCGTAAACATCTATATGGATAACCGGATGGTAATCAGATCGCATGATCGATACCCGTGTATTGATCCATCGCAGATACTCCTTCAACAGATGTCCATCTCTCCCGAGTTTTGTATCCACCTCATTGATCAATCCATGAGGAAGTACGTCCACTCCTTTGAGGATCATTTTATCAACAGCAGCATATCGGTCATCTCCTGATTGGCCAAACAGCGGTATAGGATCCAAAACGATCGGTAAATTATACTCATAGCAGATTTGTTCAACAGGTATGCGTCCATAGGCCAGAGAGACTGCTTGAATCAGTGCCTGGGATACCCCGTATCTGATTGCTGTATGCAGCCTGTGACCATCCACCCTAAGATTGTCTATCATCCCGGCTAATTTTCTAAAAGACGACAACTCTTTCCCAATCAACAACGGGGCTACTGTATCTTGGATCACTGGTATATAATTCTTTGCAAGGAATAGAGGATCACGGCCTCCTGCTCCCGAATATTGCACTGCGGTGCAATCACCGATCGCGAAACGTCCATTATCAAGGAGCAGAATGATCGATACAGCTTCTCCGGCTATACGAACAGAAGAGAACCCCTCCGTCATGGTCTTTCCGGTATAGAAGAAACCATCATGGGCTATTCCCTCTTTGATCGCTTTTTGATCATCAAAGTAGAATCCAGAGTTGCCAGGTACACATAGTACATCGACTATTCTCATTTCGGCCTCCCAACTAATCTTCCTTTACTTACTGCATAGATATCATCTATGACCATTTGAAAACTCGGTTCACGTTTTTCCTGTCTTGCACGTTCTGCGATCTTTTCTTTATGATAGGCGATCAAATCATCACTCAAGGGCATATTGCCTATATCAAAGAGACGAACAGCTCCATCATTATCTCGTATGGGCAGGACTTTTCCCGCATTGCTTTGAGAAGGAGCAAACGGGACATCAAGCACTCCCGCCTCAAAGGCTCTTACAGCACCTAAAGCTACATTCCCATGCCCCAATCTTATGACAGCATTCATCAGGCATGCTGTCTCCTCCATAATGATCTCCTCTTCTCTTTCTATGAGCGGAGTATTTAAGGGCGAGAGATCAGATACCATCTGAATACTCTGTCTTGTTGCTAACAGGCCGTCTCTGTTTGCTTCTTTTGTAGGTATGCCCATCGCTTCATGAGGTGTCTTCACAATCACCTTTGTAGCTCCTGCTAGAGATGCGACGAGACCTCCCCATGAGATCACAGAGAAGGCCTGTGCCTCCTGCTCTGGGAATCCTCCCATCCATTGGTGGAAAACAGTGGATAGTTGATAATCGGTATATCCCATCTTTGCAAAGTATTTCTTCGCACTTTTCTTCAGCGCTCTCATCGCAGCAATATCCTGGATCAGATTCCCATCCTGCCCATAGCCAATACTTAACGACTTTACTCCCTGCTCCAATGCAAGAAGACCTTCGATGATTGTCACAGTATGGCTGATACAAGGGGGGACCAAAGTACCGGACAAAGGGCCGAAGGGTTCCCTGTTGATACTGCATCCATGTTCTTCGTAGAGGCCAACGAGCCTATCGACATATTGCCAGTCATGAATCGATCGTTCCAGGGGGACTTTCTTTGCATAGGGAATATTGTAGGATATCCCGCCGCCTTCATATGATGTGAAGCCTCCTGCAAGCGTGATCTCTGCAAGCAGTCTTGCATCAGGGGTCCCATGTCGAACTTCCACGGGCTTGTCGAGAGCCTCAACGATCCTTCGACAAGACTGAACTCCATGATTGACTGCAGGGAACCCATTCAATAGAGATCTTTGGGCCTGTTCCGATCGCTCAATTCCTTTTTGAGCCTCTCCGTATCTATTTTGACGTGTATAGGCATCTATCGTTGTAGGAAGCAGATCTGCATAATCTTGAAGATATACCAACAGTCTGATATGGTCATTCACTAAAGCTACTCCTGCTCGCGGCTGCAGCAGAAGTTCCCTCTGATCAAGGGCTTCCTGCAATTTGATTGAACAGATCTTGCGCTTCGGCATCTTTTGGTGAAATTGAAAGGCTTCTTTGAGATCTACTTCTTTTCCGGTGGACCAGGATGCCAAGACAGTCTTTCGCTCCTTATTAAATTCATGCATATCCATTGTTCTATTCATTATGTATTTCTCCATTGGTCTCAATCTCTCTTAATCCGCTATCCCAGAGAAATCGCTGTATCTGTTGCGGTTCAACGTCTTTGACTTGTGCGAGTAATGGGATGATATAGTCAGCATCAAGCCAGAGAGACGGAGCTTGAGGAGTAAGAGGTATCATTGACCTCTCATACGGCAGCCTATTGACGAATCCTGATATCCTACCCGGGAAAGCTCTTGTTACTCCTCCGCAGAGTACTAACTTTTTTATCGTGGAAAGATCTTTACCATATTGTGTGTATTGCAGACCTTCCGGCGTATAGACTGATCGTAATCTGCCGGCATGCCTATCAAGAGCGAGAGAACAGCATATAGAGGCTAATCCTCGCTCACAGGCAGATTCCTGATCAGTTTTCGGTATCTTTGCAATATCGGATGATACCTCCTCAGCATAGGTACGATACTGCTGAATCACATTGGTATCCAAAGAAGGGAAGTCCTCAGCATGTTCTGCTGCATTGATCGCATTCAAACGCATACCTAGATCGCCTTCGACACTTCTAGAAATATGTTGATTTTGCAAGCCGTGATGAAAAACAGGGATGGTATGATAGTGATCCAAGTCAGGTTCAGCAACGATTGAGTAACAGTCAGTCGTTGCCCCGCCGATATCTATAAGACACCATTCATCTTTAGAAGATATTCTTTGCGATATGCGCTCTATAAAATCAAAGATGCTTCCGGGTGTCGGGATTGGGATTGTCTGCAGTATACCGCAGGCTCTTTGCAGACCCTTCCCCCGAGTAATTCGCTGCATAAAAACATCTTTTATCACCTCACGGACCTCGGTAAGCTGAGGTTCGTCGATCGTCGGCAATATGTTCTCACAGCAAATTACTTCACGCTTTGTGTCTTCCCCTGAAAGGATATTCTTCACTTCGCTTCGAATATCTTTATTTCCGGCATAAATGATGACTGTCGAAATCTTTAACTTTGCCAGCATCTTAGCGTTTTCCAGGAGATATCCCCGATTACCTCCATCTGTTCCCCCAGTAAACAGTATGATATCAGGGTCCTCTGCTTCAATACGTTCTAGATCGATTCGTCCAATGCGATAGGCAATACTTCCCACCAGTTTTGCACCCGCAGAGAGTGCCGCCTCTTTCGCAGCCTGCTCGGTAAAGGAAGGTACAAGACCAATAGAGATCATACTGAGACCTCCATGTGCCGAAGAGGAGAAACTGATTCCCGGATTTTCCGAACAGGTAGAAGTTAATAACTTCTCATGGATACGTATACAGGAATCTGAGACATCTAATCGATCTGTGGGTAGTTCTAACCGATTGACCAATTCAAGTTTGTTCCCTTCATTTTTTAAGAACAGAGCCCCTTTTGTATAGGTAGACCCAATATCAATAGCTATATGTTCACTGTAGGACATAATATATCACTCTTCCTATACTGCTGCGCAATTGTTTCTTTTTATCCTGTTTCGCAGGATGTCTTCACGGAGGAGATCTGCCTGGTTAGTCAGCTCATTCTGCGGTGCCGAGAAAACACGGTCAAATCCCATATTGAGAAATCTTTTTTTGACCACCTCCCGATCTACTTTCCCGATCACAAGATTTCCCCCGAGATAGAGAACAACAGGATCAACGCCTCTTTCTATACAGCGTTCTCGAAACCCTTCACAATCGATCTCAGCTTGCCCATAGAGAGAAGATACAATGATAGCTTCGGCTGCAGTCTCTATTGCTGCATCGATGAATTCATCCTGACTTACCATTACCCCAAGATTGATCACATGAAAGCCGTGATCACTAAAGAACCGATCAAGGATTTTATTTCCGACTGCATGACAATCAGATCCAATAACTCCCAGAATCATATTGATATTATCCATATCCTCACCGCCTATTGCACTGCATCCATCAATCTTGAGATTTGTTCTTCAATATATATGAGAGATCCACGTTCTATCTGATAGACAAAATGGATGAGTGATCCGCCTGCTGTCGTATACTTCTCCAATTCATATGCATATTCACTCAGGCGGGACTCCCCGTCAGGAGGTATCACGAGTATATCCTTATCTTGAAGGAAATCTCCCAATTGTGATGCTTTATTGTATCGTAGAGTCTTGATGTTTCCCGTCATAATCCCCAGGGATCTCAATCTTGTACGGATGATCCGGTCAAAGATTTTGCTCTCACAAATAATCCCGACACAACTCTGCTCTTTGATAGATGCGATATCAATGATAGTCTGGTGACTTGGCGCCACAGCAGCTTGCAGGATCTTTCCCCGCATCTCAGGGATAAGTCCAATGAGCTCTGCATAGTGCGTACTCGTAGTTAGAATAAGATCATAGACGCGCAAGGCTTCGGCATTCTGTGGATCCGCAGCGATATCATCCAGCATATAATCGTGGATGGTGATCTTTGAGATATAACTCAACTGCCTATGAAAGAGTTCCAGCGATTCGGGATTGCAATCAACTGTTGCGATCGATAGATTCAATTGCCGATTCTTTCGTTCCATCATGATGATCTGAAGCAGATTCTGTATCTCTCTGTAACCGAACTTCAAGTCTGTAAGTTTGGTCAGAGTCTCTTCCAGAATAACTACGGCTTGTTCTTTTCTACTCTCCAATTGAATCTCATGTTCTAAGGAAACAAAACTTCCTCTGCCATGAGTGATCTCGATAATATTATTCTGAGCAAGCTCCATATATGCTTTTTTGATCGTACCTCTAGCGATCCCTAAAGATTCCGATAAAGATCGCTCAGCAGGTAGCTTATCGCCAGGATTGAGTATACCATTCTGTACCATTTCTGTTATCTGCATGGTGATTTGACGGTATATCGGTAACTTATCTTCTTTTTCTATAATTATATCCATATTTACTGACCTTTCCGCATATTGGTATAGTCCAACATATACCACAGCTGAACCAAGCTGTCAAGTTTTATTACTTTTTTTCTTTTTGGGTTTGGATTTTTCTTCTTGAACGTTTATACTCCTTCATAGGCAATAACTAAGAAGGAGTTATTATTAGGAGACCAATATGGATATATATACACTTAAGGGGACAGAAGCTGTCAGTGTCATGCACTACTTCGAAGAAGTCTCAAAGGTTCCAAGAGAATCAGGAAATGAAGAAGGAATACGGCAGTATCTTGTAGACTTTGCAAAAAGTCACAATCTTTGGTATGTGATAGATACCGCCGGGAATGTTATCATACGGAAGAATGCAACATCGGGAGCAGAAGGAGCCCCGTCTATTGCTCTCCAGGGACATATGGATATGGTATGTGTTAAGGATGACGGGTATACCCATGATTTTGCCAAAGATCCGCTGACTTTGAAAGTAGAAGGAGACATCTTAACAGCAGAGGGTACTACCCTTGGTGCTGACAATGGTATTGCACTTGCTATGATCCTGGCACTCTTCTCAGATGAACAAGCAATTCACGGTCCTCTCGAGGGAATCTTTACCGTATCCGAAGAGACAGGTCTCAACGGTGCCGCAGGACTTGAAATAAAATATATTCAAAGTAGACGCCTGATCAACTTGGATTCAGAAGAAGAGGGAGTCTTCTATATCGGCTGTGCCGGAGGCGGCGAAGTCGTCGGGACCCTTCCGGCCTCATATGAAGAACCTTCCAAAGACATAGTCGCGTGGGAACTCGTTATTTCCGGATTTGCAGGAGGACACTCCGGTACTGAGATTCATACAGGAAGAGGAAATGCCATTAAGAGTGGTATTCGCTTCTTGAAGCGGTTAACGAGAATTACCGACGTCAACATAACCTCCATGGCAGGAGGAACGAAAAGGAACGTCATTCCAAATAGCTTTCATTGTACCTTTATCACTCCGAGGGGGTATGAGAATAAGATAGAAGCTCTTGTGAAAGAGATTCAAGAGGCTCTCCGTAAGGAGTTATCGACTGCTGATCCACATGCAGCTATTTCGATCAGCAAAACATCACTTCCCAAACGAGTCATCACCTCTGAACAATCAGTACAAGTGATCAATGCACTCTACCTCACTCCTCATGGTGCCGAAGCTATGAGCAAGACTATCCCAGACCTCGTGGAGACTTCCAACAACCTTGCAATCGTTAAACTTGAAGAGGATGAATTCGTCTTCACTGCGAGTCAACGCTCTTCTATCGCCTCATCATGCGATGAAATAGAGGAACGAACATCCACGGCATTTGAGATCTGCGGAGCATCGATAAAACGTGAGAATGCATATCCTGCATGGACACCGAATCCTGATTCTCCAATGACCAGATTGTGTGCAGATTTCTATGAAAAACACACAGGCAGAAAACCAGTCATAACAGCAATCCATGCAGGATTGGAATGCGGAATGATCAATAGTAAAGCTAAGGATATGGATTCCATCTCCTTTGGACCGGACATCTCGGGGGTCCATACCACAGATGAACAAATGAGCATCTCGTCGGCAGCACGAACTTATTTGTACCTGCTGGCACTAGTAGAAGATATGACCCTATAGGGAAGAACGAATCATGAGTAAGAGACCGATAATAGGGGTTCTAGGTAATCGTATACCAAATGAAGGACGATTGTTTCATGGGATGGAACGTGATTATGTGAACCATGATTATGTAGAAGCAATAGAGCATTGCGGAGGAGATCCATGTATCATCCCCGTTACAGACACCTCTGATACGATGATACGACTTCTGGATATAGTCGACGGGATACTGCTCACCGGCGGCTATGATATACATCCATCGTACTACAAAGAGGATCCTCTCCCTTCATTAGAATATACGGATCAACATATTGACGCCATGCAGATCGCTTTTGCACAAGAAGTCTTTCAGCGAAAGATACCGGTACTCGCGATCTGCAGAGGTGCTCAATTGGTGAATGTGATGGCTGGAGGAACGCTTTTCCAAGACACAAAGATGTTCAGCGGACAAACCCTGCAGCATATGCAGAATGCCAAGAGAGGAGAAGCTGCCCATAGTCTCTCTATTAAAAAAGGCAGCAGGCTTCATGCGATCTTCGGGAAACAGGTACGTGTCAACAGTTTTCATCATGTATGCATACATGATGTCGGTAAGAACCTTCTTATAACCGCGACAGCTTCCGATGGTATACCGGAAGCTATCGAATCAAGTGACCCTGATTATTTTGCATTAGGTGTCCAATGGCATCCGGAAATGATGTTCACCACTACAAAAACGATGCGGCCGCTGTTCTCTGCTTTTATTGAAGCATCATCTTTAAGAGTTCCCTGATACTCTACTGAACCAGTACAATCCCATTTTATTGTTTTACTAAATTCATCATATTGTTTTTGAGTTCCTCCGGACCATCCAAAGGGATCAAATCGGAAGACATCTCTCCGCAGCATATGGCTTCTATCAAAAATATCTGAACAGTATACAGAGGAAGTAACATCTTATACTCATACATCGGCATACCCCTACGATACTGGAGAAGCACCTTGTGGAAGCAAAAACAAAGGAAACGTATTCCTGTGGTACTCGATGGATATGTACTTTGACATTCTCAGACTCGAGACCAGAGATAATATATTCCAGCAGCTGCTCTGTATTACCAAACATACTACTCCACACGACGGCACCTCGTTCTCAGCCGGTCCATTCCTGTATGCTGCCATGGCTCGGACGGAGCTATGATCTTTATAGCAAATCCTTTAAGTTTCTTGATTCCTTTTTCAACGAAGTCGGAGAATGTCGATACAATATTCGCATAGTGACGTTCTGTCTCACGTGAAAAGAAATCATGCTCTTCTTCTGTAAGCTGATCATAAGATATATGTTCACCAACCTCTGTCCAAAGGATCCAAACACATCACAACGAGAAGAGAATATCGGGTCATAGGTCATCATCGTCTCAGGTCAATGGATGTTTTAGGTATCTTCAAGGATCGGTGGCTCCCGACCCGACGGCTTTTATCCCATCTTCGATCCCATAAAAAACAGCAAGCAGCAGTACGGTCTTTTTACTGCATAGAATCTTCATAATCGGATTCCTCTTGTACCTCTCACCAATCCAGCCAGGATGATCCGATTCCATATGATTTATATAAGATAATCGATATCAGCGATCTCAACTCCAAGGGAATCCATCTGCTC
>CAYYPJ010000052.1:0-13139 GCA_964473495.1 uncultured Spirochaetales bacterium | reverse complement strand
CCCCATAGGAGGCATTTCATCTAATTCTCTTTTAAGGTCTTCTTTACTCTTTGAAAGATGTGTCATCTCTGGTTTGAAAAAAATAATCAAGACCAGCCAAGCTGCAGGAACCATAAGAAGGGCAGCAGGTACTCCATAGAGCATCCACTGTCCAAAGGTTATATCGATGCCGGCCATATCCTTGATGAACCCGATTGCTAAAGCATTCGGTCCAGCTCCGGAAGGAGTCCCTATACCGCCAATGATAGATCCCCATGCACATGCAATCAAAAGAGCTCTATCAAAGTTGCTCTTTAAGGGTTTTACTCCTTCTTCTTCTAAGATTGCCACTGCAAGAGGCATCAATATAGCGGCAACAGCCATATTAGTGATCCACATCGAAAGGATCGTACCGGCAAGCAGAAAACCAAAGATTATGCTCTTGGTTTCATTCCCTGTCCTTGAGAGAATCAACACCCCTATACGCTTTCCCAATCCAGATGTCGTGATATATGCAGACAAGACTAAAACCCCAATAAAAAAGGTCACAATACTACTTCCAAACCCTGCACGTACAATATTCTTATAATTATCGACTTGAAACAGCGTAAGAAGCACAATACTCAAAAGTCCTGTAATATGGAATGGTATTGCCTCTGTCATCCACAATACGAGGGCAAAAATCAACACACCCAAAGTCGCCTGACCGGAGTGGGTCAATTCTGCAGATCCTGCTATTCTAATCGAAGCAGCTAGTGGTATTTCTTTTATTATCATCATAAGCACGACTGCAATTACTAGATAGACTATACGTTTCTTCTCAATCTCATTATTTTTCTGCAAACTCATCAGTATTCCTTTCCGATATGATCGTTATCCAAGAAGTCCTTTCAGGAGGTCTCCCACAAATCTCGGTCGTTCAGCCACAAGGGCTCCAGCGTCCGTGAGTGCAATGACCTTTTCCTTTACGGTTCCTTTTCCACCTGTTACGATAGCACCTGCATGACCCATTCTTTTCCCTTCTGGAGCGGTCCTGCCTCCCAAGAAAGCTACTACCGGCTTGGTGAAAACCCCTTCTACTATAGCTTCAGCAACCTCTTCTTCCATGGTTCCTCCCAGCTCCCCTATAATAACAACAGCTTGTGTTTCAGGATCGGTCTCATAGAGCGGCAGCATTTCAGCAAAACGGATACCTGGTACAGGGTCTCCGCCGATCCCAATAAGAGAGCTTACTCCAAACCCTGCACGCACCACCATCGAGGTGACTTCATTCGTCAAAGACCCGCTTCTAGTCATTACCCCGATAGTTCCGGGTTTGTAGACCCTATCTATCCAATAGGGAAACATACCCATCATAGCTTTTCCCGGACTTATGACTCCGGAAGTATTCCCTCCCACAACCACAGCACCGCAGGATCGTGCCGCAGCTCTGATTTCCACCATCTCATGAAGGGGAATCCCATCAGCAACAGTAACGATCTTTCGGATTCCTCCATCAAGGGCTTCAAACACGGCATCTTTTGTGTAACGGGGTGGTACGAACAACATTGCAGCATCGATAGCATAATCATTCACAGCCCGCCTTACTGAATGGTATACAGGTCTCCCTGCTACCTCTTGTCCTTCTTTTCCCGGAGTAACACCGGCAATAACTTGTGTTCCCATATCTATCATATGTTTTGTCCAGAAACTCCCTTCCCGTCCGGTCATTCCCTGCACCAGGACCTTTGTATCCTTATCAATAAAAATACTCATGCTTGGCACTCCCCTCTTGCAATTGCCACGGCTTTTCGGACTGCCTCTTCTGTGTCAAACACAGGATCAAGTCCAGCCTCTTGCAGAATTCGAACAGCTTCCTCTTCATTTGTCCCGCGTATGCATGTAATGATCGGTCGATCAGGGTTAAGTCGTTTGATCGCATCAACGACACCTTCTGCCATGATATCTGCCCGTGCAATAGTACCAAAGGTAACGATCAGGATCACTTTTGATTTGTTACGAAGACACAACTCCATAGCCCGTATAGCCTTCCTATAGTTAGGTCCTCCAAACTCCAGATAGTTTGAGACACTGCCGCCTTCATAGTGAATAAGGTCATAGACAGTAGTCGTCAGACCAGCCCCCGCACACATCAGACTAATATCACCGTCAAACTGCAGATAGGGGATGCCATCCTGTGCAGCTTCAAACTCCATATCACTGTCATAGTACTCTCTCGTTCTCTTATAGGTCTGTTGTCGATACATGGAGTTTTCATCGATCATGAGTTTACTGTCTCCGGCTATAACAGAACCCTGCTTTGTGACGAACAGAGGATTGATCTCAACAAGTTCAGCATCATAGACAGCAAAGATCCTATAGAGGCTCATCATGATGTGCTTTACCTGTTTTGCGACATCACCCGTTAAGCCAAGCCGATATACAAGATCATTCACTTGGAAGGGTGACAATCCTGCTGTCATATCAACCGGTTCCTTAACAATCTTATCAGGATCGTTCTTTGCAAGCTGCTCTATATCAATCCCACCCTCTGCACTTGCAATAATGACTGCTTTAGCATCAACAGGGTCTACAGTCACCGATAAATAGATTTCCCTGTCAATATCCACAGCCTCTTCCACAAGCAGCCTTGGGATCTGTTCTTTCGTAAAAAGTCTCTCAGCCTCTATGACAGCTTCCTCCTCTGTTCGTACAAAGGGGATAAGCCCTGCTTTCCCCCGACCGCCGCAAAGTACTTGAGATTTTAGTACGCAAGGCAGACCTATCTTCTTCAGGACTTCGATAACATCATCTACTGAACCTGCCAATTTACCTGCAGGGATTGGTATCCCCTGTTTGTGAAAGACCTCTTTCCCCTGGTATTCAAACAATCTCATTCAATCATCCCTCTCTGCCAGCTTCTTCAGATATGGACCAAACATCTCATCATCGGTCGGCTTCACTGGTTTAACAGGTCTTGAGAGCCAGGTAATATTGAGAAAATGTTTATAGGTAATATTTTCTGTAGTGATATTACCACCCCATGTACCGCACCCAAGGGTAACAGTGCTCGGCATACCATTGAAGAAATTACCGCCATTTGCAGGAGCTTGCGGCTGATTGACCATAATCCTGCTTGATAGCATATGCGTTCCCAGATAGTCGATATATGCCTTGTCCTTTGTGTGGATACCGCAGGAATGCCCGGTACCATTGTTATCGGTGATTTTTTTCAGGAGAGCGTATCCCCCTTCGAATGTGGAGTATTTCCAAACTGTCAGTACCGGACATAATTTCTCTTTAGAGAAACTGTCTTCTTCTGCAGGGAGACTACCTTCCACCAACAGCATCCTCCTATCTTTCGGGATATCTAATCCGGCATCCTTTGCAATCACTTGTGCTGATTTTGCAATGACAGCTATGTTCAAAGCCATAGTCCCTTTCTTGTTCGGCTGCCACATCCATGCTTCAAGAACCTTCTTCTCCTTATCATCACAAAGATACCCGCCTTCTTTGACGAGAGACCCGATCATTTCCTCATAGATTGATTCATGGACGATGATTGAATTCTCAGATGAGCAGGAAGTAGCATAATCAAAACATTTACTCAATGCGACTTTTTCCGCTGCACTTCTCACATCTGCATCCTCTGCAATGATCTGCACAGAGTTCCCCGGCCCTACCCCATATGCAGGAGTGCCGCTTGAGTAAGCTGCTTTGACCATAGCACTACCGCCGGTCGCAAGTACCAGATCCACCTGTCTCATCAGCTCACCAGTAGCTGAGACTGACGGATGCTTAGTGATCTGAATCAGATCTTCCGGTGCACCGACTTTTCTCAGTCCTGCCCGCATGAACTCTACAGCCTTAGCTGATGAATCTTTTGATCTTGGATGCGGAGCAAAGATGACAGCGTTTCGTCCTTTTATGATAGATATTGCATTACTCCCGGGAGTTACCGTAGGATTTGTTACTGGTGTCAAGGCACCTACGACACCAACCGGTTTTGCATACTTGTATATCTGTTTTTCCAGATCTTCTTCAATGAGTCCAACAGATCCTGCATCTTTTATATCTTTTAGGACTCCAAGGATCTTCCCTTTGTGTTTTGCAATCTTATCTTCTACATTCCCCATCCCTGTCTCTTTGACAGCAAGTTCAGCAAGCATTTGAATATTTTCGTCTTTATAGACTTCCCATCCTATCGCCAGACAGACTTCATCGATCTGTTCCTGCGTATAATCAGCAATCTTCTCTTGTGCTGCATGAGCTCTTTCTATGAGCTTCGAAATAATATCTTTCACTTTCTGTTCTTCCATGATGATTAGGCACTCCCTACTTATAATGTTATAGTTACTTTGAGTAAGTAACTATAACATAGTATGAATGCCTTTGTCTACAGGAATTCTGAGAAAACGATAGAAGCTATAGAATTAATGTATATCTTTATGATGGGTCGTCAATCTGATTTGGGCATAAAAAAACCGCTCTCCTTACCATAACAGGAGAGACGGTAACCCCCCTTTTGCATCCCATGATCAATAATTGATCGACAGGTAAACAAAATATCGCAAATCCGGCAAGTGCGATAATACAATTATTATCTAATTGACATAGAACAGTATACATCATTTTTTTGTATTTCAAAGGAAAAATATTTCTTATTTTGTCGATTTTTCAGTCTATTCTATTACCTTGACATCTTAACCAAATTTGTAATAATAAGACTGCCTATAACAGGATTATTTTGGGATAAGATTCAATTTCTCGTTCTTACAAGATATGCTATACTTACTCTATGGAGGATAAATATGAAACGATGTTCAATTATTTTTCACAGTGTCTGCGGCAATTGTTATATCATCGCTTCTGCTTTTCAGGAAGCCCTGCAGGAAGAGGGTTTGGATGCACGGCTTTATCGCGTAGAAGATAGCGACCTGCATATTTGGGCTAACAAATTAGAAGCTGCTAACGAATTCTATGAAGAGATTCTGACACTCCCTGTTGCGAATTCAGAGACATTACTGAAAAGTGATCTGATTATATTGGGGAGCCCGACATATTTTGCAAATGTATCCGCAGAGATGAAGAGTTTCATGGACTCTTCATCAATCTATTTTGATGATGGAAGATTAACCGGAAAATTCTTCGGCTGTTTTACCAGCTGTTCCCTTATAGAGGGAGGAGGATCATTATGTCTGCAGAATATGATTCATTATGCACAGCATATGGGCTTGACACATATTCCTCTAGGACGACAGGTAAATCATATTGATGACAAGCAACCGGTCTCCGGTATCCTACATTGCTCAGGAAAGGACAGTAACATTCGGCCATCTGATAAACTCGGAAACGCTTTGGACTTTTATGCGAAGATCTTAGCTGATACCGTCAAAAAGAATTGACACATGCTATACTTTTCTGATCCCGAGCCGGGATTATCCGGCTTAGGATCACTTTTTCATCTTATTATCCCTGGAAAAACACTGTTTGGCCCTGTCCCAAAAACTTATGCCGTACTTTTCTGAAAGATCCTGCGTAGCCTGTTTTACAGAGACCTTCGAACCATATTTCGTTTTCAGCTCTTCCCAGTGTTTGACCACCC
The DNA here is from genome assembly GCA_964473495.1 of uncultured Spirochaetales bacterium. GTDB lineage: Bacteria > Spirochaetota > Spirochaetia > CAKZLE01 > CAKZLE01 > JAIPFY01. The sequence goes on along the minus strand of CAYYPJ010000052.1, from coordinate 7,576 downwards.
ACATATAGAGATCACCTTCTGCTCTGCCGGGAAATCTGCTCAATGTGTTTTTCTCCCGGATCTCTTCGATGATCGGCGTATAGACATGTTCATACCATGCTTCAGCAGCATCAGCAAAGGGGATCTCGAAACTCTTATCCTCATTCAGATAGTACTTATGGACATTGATATGGTGCAGCATCTCGGTATAACGACCAGGCGCTGTGAAATGAATCCGAGAGATCTTCATATCATCAGTTATGTGATACTCTTTAAAGAATCGTTCACGTTCATATTTGATTACCATCTGCTTAAGGTCTTTCATTGACATACCCGGTTCAGGCACTATCTCAGAACCCAGTTCTATGATCGAAGCATCGACATATTCAATACCTCTAGAACGCGCGACAGACACTCTGTGATTTCCGTCCCGTACAAAATAGCAATCACCAATCTTATAAACACTGATAGGAGGAAGTTCAACATATTGCAGATGAGCAGAATCAATACTCTGCCAACGTCCTCGCAACATCTCCTTTTTCGGGAAAAAGGTTCTATTGAAGTCCAGATACCGACCCTCACTGCCTACTATCTTCTTTATTTCTATAGCTTTTACTCCGATATAGGTCTCCGTCTTGGGCTTCAAGAGGTCTTTAACATCATAGAGAGACAGTAAATCACTCTGTTTCATCTGAATAGTCGATAAAAGGATATCAAACTGTGCTTTTCTCCTTGCACGAGAAAAGTCTTCTTGCGCCTGCTGATAAGAGATTCCACTCATTTTATATCATCTATCTCCAATATATAGCTTTTGAACACATTTATCACATGTGTATTATAATAGATAGTCTCTCTTGGTTCATTGGCGTCTAAAAGATGGATATGTCCATGGATAAGATACTTCGGCTTGAAGACTCTCATGAACCAGAGAAAAGATTTGAATCCTCTATGACATAGATCTTCTTTATCATGTATTCCAAATGGTGATGCATGTGTCACTATTATATCAACCCATTTGCCGTACCGTAACCGGTAGTAGCTCATCTTCGGGATTCTTGCTAACATCTTGATATACATCTGTGCATCGGTAAACTGATGTTCACCGGTATTATACCGGTAAGAGCCGCCAAAGCCCATGAGGATCAGTCCACTCTTCTTATCTCTGATGATTTTCTCTCCAATACAGGTAGATCCAAAATAATTTTTTGTAAAAGTTGGACACTCTCTATTGACATTGTAGATATTACTTTTTTCTGAGAAATCTTTCAGGAATTTCAGATGATGATTCCCGAAAACAAAATAGAGCGGCTTATTGATAATACTGACGATAAACCCGTAATACGGCAGCCGCAAGTCACCAGCACCAATCACAAAAGACACATCGCCATAACGCTTCTTGAGGTTCCTTGAATAGACAAGCGGATCCACTTCATCAGAAACACACAAGATCTTTATCATACACGCTTCCTACTCTTCCGGGATGCAGAACTCTTTGATTATGTCACTGAATGACGGGAAATCCCTCACGACATCTTCATATACCCCCTGGATATAATCACACTGCTGATACTCCGGCAAAACAGTACAGCCGAATAAGGCATATGACCCGCCTGTCAGCAGCCGCGTTCCCTGCCAGACCCCGGCGGGTACGACAGAGACAAGCACCTCGCCTTTTTCTATATCTGATCCAATTATGATTCGTTCATATCTTCCGTCGGGGTATAACCTAACCTGTTCTGCAGGATCTCCCTTATGAAAATGCCATATCTCTTCGGAATCAATCATATGTAATGAAGAAAAAGAGCTTTCATCGATCATATAGTAGATTAATGAATATAGCTTTCTTCGCTTTGTACGTTCCATGCTGGAACGGTATATCCGTTTAAAGTACCCCCCTTCTCCCTGCAGCGGTTCTAACTCAAGCTGCTGGATCAGGTGTACTGCCGACAACGTATCGTTCACCATATAGATACTACCCCTTTCACCAATGCGGAAAAGTCATCCCGTACCATAGCACCTGTTTCCATGACCTCTTTATGGTTAAGCGGCTGATCCAATATGCCGGCAGCCATATTCGTTATACATGATATCCCTAACACGTTCATCCCGGCATGTGCCGCTGTAATCACTTCAGGAACTGTAGACATCCCTACAGCATCAGCTCCTAATACTTGAAGCATATGAATCTCGGCAGGTGTCTCAAAACTCGGCCCAGCCATGTGTGCATATACTCCCTGTACCAATTTCAACCCATATTCAGCAGCTATCTTCAAAGCTTTTTCCTGCAGCTCCTTCGTATAAGCATGACTCATGTCGTTGAACCGGGGACCAAAACTTGGAAAGTTTGATCCTCTAAGCGGACTTTGGTCAAAGAATTTTATATGGTCAGTAATGATCATAAGATCTCCCGGCTTGAATGAAGGATTACATCCCCCAGCGGCATTTGTCACCAACAGGTCGTTGATACCTAATAACTTCATCACACGTACAGGGAATGTCACTGCATCCATCTCATATCCCTCGTAGTAGTGAAATCGCCCCTGCATCACCAGAACTGATCGTCCCTCCAGAGTCCCGATGACAAGTTGTCCGGCATGTCCCTCAATTGTTGTTTGCGGTAAATAAGGTATCTCCTTATAGGGGATTGTCACCGGATCAATCACTTCATCACCCAGAACTCCAAGCCCTGAGCCAAGGATCATTCCTATTTGCGGTGTCTCTGTTATTCTTGTACGTATGTAATCGGCCGCTTCTTCCATCATATTCAGTGTATACACAAAACTCTCCTACGTTCATATCTCTCTGCTGCTAGATGTCTATAAGTATACGCAAAAAAAACGCCGAGTATATCCCGTCGTTAACCATACAGATCTTTCTCTGCTATATTGTCCCAAATATAGAATAATATTGAAAGACTGACATACTTATGAGTATTTCTTCAATTGTGCAGCACTGGTATATCCAGTGCCGCACTTGATCCTAACTATCTTCCGATAGCCTTTCTCGTTGTTTCAATCGTTCTCTTACCAGCCTTGATATCAGTTATAGCTTTTGCTACCTCATCCTTTACAGTCTGAGGAACAATTGCTGCATGGTCGTGAAAAGAAGCAAGACCAACAGCATTCTCGTTGATACCGTATACGACATCACCACCGACAGCCTTACCATCAAGAACATCTTTGATCACAAGATATACTGACTGTGTAACACCTTTAGTCGCTGAAGTAAGTACTGTCTCAGGAGCGACTGCATATTGGTCTATATCAACACCAATTGCAAAACACCCTCTTTCGTCACAGGCTTGAATCGCACCAATTCCTGCACCGCCGGCAGCCTGAAAAACGATATCGGCACCTTGCTCTATCATTGACAGAGCAGCCTCTTTTCCTTTTGCACTATCAGTGAAGGAGTCGACAACGACTGAGAGAACTTCACATGTCGGGTTCACATAATGAACACCTTGAATAAAACCAACTTCATACTTCTCAACAGGAGGAATCAACATACCAAGGACTACACCGACAACATTATCATCGTTGAGTCTTGGTGAGTTCCCGGCGTACTCTTTCGTCATCATGCCGGCAACGATACCTGCAAGATATCCTGCTTCATGTTCGTTATACTGGATACCGATAAAGTTATCGGGAGCATTCCCGTATGTACCAATATCAATACCTGCAAACCACTCATCAGGATAATTTGCTGCAACTTCCTTTACAGCCTCATCCATCAAGAAACCAACTGCAAAGACCACATTGGCACCATCCTCAGCAAGACCTGAAAGGTTAGGCACATAATCAGTCATTTGTTTTGATTCAACAACGTTGATATCTATACCAAAATCAGCATTAGCTTTAACCAACCCTTCATAAGCACTGTCATTAAAGGACTTGTCTCCAAGACCACCAGTATCAGTTGCAATCGATGCTAAAAATGCATTGCTTTCCTCCTGCTTTCCTTGAGCAAAAACAGGGGATATAGCCATACACATTAAAAGCAGTAAAACAATAGCTTTTACTAAACTCTTTTTCATTAATCGTTCCTCCTAAAATATGTTGCAATATGTATCAGTATAAACCTTATCGGTTTAGAATAAAAGCATTTTTATTCCTCTTTTTCTATGATGAAATCCTTTCCATCAGCCTTCGGGGCTGTAGATTTTCGCACTAAGCCGGCTACAGCAGCGACAGTTGCGACATAAGGAACGATGGTGAACAACTCTGACGGTACTGCAATGTTTCCAGAGACCTGAAGACGCAGCTGAAAAGCATCGGCAAAGCCAAAGAAAAGAGCAGCCAGAAAGGAGCCTATCGGCGTCCATCCACCGGAGATCATAGCAGCCATAGCAATAAATCCTCTGCCGTTTGTCATATTCTCCGTAAAGGTCGCCTGATTCTCGATCGAAAGATATGCTCCGCCGATACCGCCCATCAGTCCAGAGATGATCACACCTAGATATCTGATCTTGTATACAGACACCCCTATTGTCTCAAGAGCTAGAGGATGTTCACCTGCCGCCTTTATATGAAGGCCAACCTTGGTCTTTTTCATAAACCAGGTAAAGAAGATGACTGAGATATACATGATGTATACGATTGGTGTCTGATCAAAGAGAGCCTCTCCTAAGATCGGGATCTTCGAGATCACAGGAACTGCGAACTTATAATCAGCGAGTGTATGTGCGATCGTATCAGATGTCCCGGGATGTCCGTAGGCAAGGACCATCATATAGCGGGTAATACCCAATGCCAGAATATTCAACACAGCACCTGAGACTGTATGATCAAGATGCAGAGTCACTGTTGCCCATGCATGTAAAAGACTATAGACACCGCCAAAGGTCAATCCTGCCAGCAAACCGAGCCAGGGACTTCCGGTAAGCTTGGTAAACCAGAGTGCAAAGAACGCTCCGACAATCATGATCCCTTCCATTGCAATATTGACTACACCAGATCGTTCACATATCGTGGCACCAATCGCTGCAAGAGCTATTGGAGTCGACAGACGAATAGAAGCAGCAAGTAAATTTGTATTAAAGACCTGAGAAGCTAAAATCATATCTATCATGCCCTACCTCCTGCTAAGCTCTTCTCTTCATGTTGCCTCTCTTTTCGACGTCGTAATCTATTCCCAATATATATATATATGTAACGAGCTACGATAAGAAACAGAATTATTCCTTTTATGATCTCCACAATAGAGTTCGGCGTATCAGTGACTCGAACCATATACTGCCCTCCGGCATCAAGAGCTCCCCACAATAATGCGGTAAAGATGACAGCAATAGGATTATTCGAAGCGAGCAGAGCTACCGATATACCATTCCAGCCATACCCCCCGGCAAGATTGAGAAACATCTTGTGGTCAAGACCTAACACCTGCACAACGCCTGCCATACCTGAAAGAAATCCTGAAAAAAGCAGAGCTATAAAGATATTCTTACCGATTGATATACCTTGGACACGTGCTGCATTAGGGTTCTGTCCGATAGCTCTGATCTCAAATCCTATACGCGTCTTGTATAGGATATAGTAGACACCTAAGGCAAACCCTATCGCAATGATAATACCAATATGCAGTCGATAGTTTGCATGGGGTAGAAACCCCTTAAATCTTGGCAGCCAGCTCGATTCAAGAATGGGGTCCGTGACATATGCATGCTTGGAAGTCGTCGGATTGCCTCCAAAAGCTCTAATAAATATCGGTGATAGATACCTGGCAACATGAGCAAGCATCATCGTAGTGATAACCTCATGTGCTCCGGTGCGTACCTTCAGCAGTGCTGGTACAAAGTTCCATGCAGCGGAACACAAGCCTGCTACAATGATCACGATCAAGATCGTGAACAACGGCGGAAGGTGAAGGTAAAGACCGAGAAAGGCAGCTACCATCGCTCCAATGTAATATTGACCCTCAGCCCCGATATTGAACAACCCGGCTTGAAAGGCAAAAGCAACCGAAAGGCCGGTGAAGATCAACGGAGTAGCGTTCAATACCGCGACGCTCCAGTTCTTGAACAGCCCGCCATAGAACAGAGCAGCATATGTTTCAATAGGATCGTATCCAGTGGCTAACAAGATGAATATACCAATGATCAATGCAGAGACCAATCCTAAGAAAGGAATCATAATGTTCTTCAAAGAGCCTTTTAGAGAAACCTTCAATTCATCCACCCCGTCATGAAGCCCCTTCTCCAATGAGTAGATCACAACAGCTCCTATGATCAAGAATGCTCCCCAGAAATAACTTCCAAGATAGAGAACGATCCCATATACAGCTAAAACCACCATAAGGGATGTCAATAGCGGAGTATGAAAAGATACAGGAGTACTGCCGTCTTTGATTTCTATCCAAGATATCCCAAGATATCCGCCCCATGCAGCAGCAATCATAAGATTACCCCAAGCTCTTCCGCTGACTACGAACCAGCCGCCAAGGAAGGCAAGTAATACCAATCCGATCAATATGACAGGTTTTGTTCTAGTTTTATCCAACATTTTATGCATTACCTCCTGTCATATAAAGTCCAACCTCTTTTTCATCAGTCTTTTCAGGTCTCAACTCTTTCACGATCCTTCCCTCATAGATAACCATGATTCTATCAGCAAGGGCAAATATCTCCTCAAGTTCCATAGAGATAAGCAATATCCCGACATTACGAGCACGCATGGATAGTATCTGCGAATGGATATATTCTATTGCACCGACATCCAAGCCCCTTGTAGGCTGACTCACCAACAGAAAAGAAGGATCTCTCGACAGCTCTCTTGCAAGAATGACTTTTTGCTGATTTCCTCCTGACAGGGTACCTGCAGGAACCAGTGCGGAAGAAGTCCTTATATCAAACCTTTTCACCAACTCTTCAGAATGGCTGTTTATATATTTGTAATCCAGTCTTAGGCCTTTACAATTTGGTTTTTGATCATGATACCCCATCGCCATATTCTCCGCGATAGTCATGGGAAGAACCAGCCCGAACTGCTGTCTGTCAGCAGGAACATAGGATATCTTCTTAAAGATCCTCTGCTTGGTTGTGAGCTTAGCTATATCTTCACCTTGATGCAGCAGCTTTCCCGACTCAATAGGAATCAAACCCATGATGGCTTCAGCCAGTTCAGTCTGACCATTCCCATCCACCCCGGCAATACCAACTATCTCTCCTGGTCTTATTTCCAGCGAGAAATCACTAAGTACTTTCACCTTCTTCGTATTCAGTACATTCAGATTCTCTATCTTCATCACCGACTTCTTCTGAACTTCATGAGGTTTCTTCACTACGGTAAGTACGACATCCCGCCCTACCATCAAATTGGCAAGCTCTGCCTTTGTAGAACTTCTTGTCTCTCGTTCTCCAACTTGTTTTCCCCTACGCAGGATATAGCATCTGTCTGAGATCTCAACAACCTCTTCCAGTTTGTGGGTGATAATGATCACAGAAACACCGCCGTCTCTCAATGCCTGAATGACCTCAAACAGTTCGCCAACCTCTTGCGGAGTCAAAACAGCTGTCGGTTCATCAAGGATTAAGATATTTGCCTTACGGTAGAGGGCTTTTAGGATCTCCACACGCTGCTGTAAACCAACTGGCAGATTCTCA
>CAYYPJ010000051.1:3790-13171 GCA_964473495.1 uncultured Spirochaetales bacterium | reverse complement strand
TTCTGAGCCACGTTGATCACTATCGTATACTCATGACCTTATGGTAGAATCGATAAAAGGTCATACATCGTCTCTTCAGATATCGGGAGAGAAAAAAGAGAGATCATCGCTAATGGATGAGATAAAGAGGGACACTATGAGAAAAAGAGATACACTATGGTATGGCGCTATGGGATTGGGAGGGTCTTGGGATCCAACACGACCACTCACTGAAAAAGATATTGAAGCAGGTATACCGATACTGGATACTGTGTTGGATTGCGGTATCAAGAGAATCGATCTTGCAGATATCTATCATCATGGGAAGTCAGAATCAGTTGTAGGGGCATATCTGAAACACCATCCAGGTCTGCGGGATCAGTTGACTATTCAATCAAAGACAGGTATCCAGCTGACTGGTACAAACTTTGGTTCACGGTTTGACTTCTCCTATGACCATATCACCAAAAGTGTTGATGGTATCTTGCGACGATTAGGAACTTCCTATCTTGATATACTCCTATTACATAGACCTGACCCACTTGTGGATCGGGGAGAAATAAAGGAAGCGATAGACAAACTGTTCTCGGAGAAGAAGATCAGAGCTTTGGGCGTCTCAAATATGAGTAAAGAGCAGATCGAACTGCTTGAACTCTATACCGGTCGCCATATTGCAGTAGACCAACTTGAATTAAGCCTGCATAAGCATGATTTTGTCAGCAGTGCAGTCGGATTCAATAATTCCGGCGGGGCAAGAACTGACTTCCCCCTGGGTACTCTTGAGTATTGTATGACTCACGATGTCACGCTGCAGGCATGGAGCCCTCTGGCTAGAGGGATATATTCCGGCAAGCCGTATGATGAACTTACCCCAGATACGGTAAAAGAAACTACACAGATTGTCAAACGAATAGCAACCGAGCGGAAAGTATCTTCAGAAGCAGTAGTGCTTGCCTGGCTGCTCCGTCATCCTGCACATATAGAGCCGGTGATCGGCAGCACGAACCCTTCGAGGATTCGGAATTGTCTGCAGGCCTATGACATCACTCTCACACGAAATGAGTGGTATGAATTGTTTGTCGCATCACGTGGCATCCCTATGCCGTAGGCTGCCGCGGTATAGTACGAATGATATGCCCCTCTATACGATATCCTTCATAGGTCTTTCGTCACATACCGTTGATCATGGCTGCAAGATAACCAGCTCCGAATCCGTTATCAATATTCACTACAGAGATCCCGGATGAACAACTGTTCAGCATCGCCAGAAGAGCAGATATCCCATGGAAGTTCGCACCATACCCGACACTTGTCGGTACGGCTATCACCGGGGCATCAACCAATCCTCCTACGACACTGGCAAGAGCACCTTCCATACCGGCAACAGCTATAACCACTCGTGCACCGCGAATCTCATCAATATGTCTAAATAGACGATGTATCCCTGCGACTCCTACGTCATTGAATCTGCGAGCCTCATGTCCATAGAACTCAAGAGTCTTCGCAGCCTCTTCCGCAACTCCCGAATCCGAAGTCCCGGCGCTCACTACCGCAACATATCCCTTCTGGGAAACTTCAGGTTTGGTATATATCATGGTAAACAGTCTTGCTGTCGGATCATAACGACTTTGAGGAAATTCATCTTTCAGCTGTTCATAGGTCTCATGGGACATGCGAGTCCCGAGAATGTTGATCTCATTTCTACTCATATGTTGAAGGATATCTCGGATCTGTTCTATCTGCTTACCTTCGCAATAGACGACTTCACCATGGCCGGTTCTACGTTTTCTGTCCATATCGAGTACCGTATGTCCAAGATCCTGGTAAAAGAGTGATCGGACTTCTCCAACGGCAGCCGAGATATCTTTCTGTCCGACTTTGACTTCCTCCAAGATTCGTTCTAGACTGTTATGCATCATCACTCCTTATCGGTTCAATATTCATACTTCCCTGCTGGTATCCTGCAAGATCAAGGGTGACATGGGTGAATCCAAGCTGTTTTAGATGCTTATTCACAGTCTCAAGATGCTCACCAGTACAGAAAGCAGTGAACTGCTCTTTCGCTACTTCTATCCGGGCAATCTCCCCATGCACTCTTACACGGACGTCAAGGAACCCCAATGCATGCAGAAACCGTTCTGCCGTCTCTATTCGACGCAGCAGTCCCAATTGAACTGACGTGTTATGGGGAATTCTGGTCAGAAGACATGAGTATGCGGGTTTATCGGCAATCGATAGACCCCAGTCCCTGCAGAGGCTTCTTATAGCCTCTTTGGTAAAACCGCAGGTCAGTAAAGGACTTTGAACATGCAGGTCTCGCAATGCCCGCATTCCCGGTCGGTAATCAGACGCATCATCTGCATTTGTACCATCTATAACAAGATCCACTCCCCATTCAGCTGCTCGTTCGATGATAGAAGTGAACAAGATACGCTTGCATAGGTAACATCGGTCAACGGGATTCTCCCTGATCTCTTCAGGAAGCTCCATCGGAATAACAACATGTTCGATCTGCAGTTTGGCGGCCAGTTCTTTCGCCTCCGCTATCTCCCAAAGCGGAACATAGGGAGGAGCCATGGTCACAGCCCGAATGTGCATCGACGTATACTGTGACAACGCTGTAAGGAGGAAGGTGCTGTCAACACCGCCCGAGAAAGCAACCACACAGCTTGTATGAGTTGCTCCCCACTGCTGCAGCTGTTCGAACGAGGTCATAGGCTTATTGCCTCATAGATCTGTTTCATGGGTACTCCATGCGCTAATGCGAGTTCTCTAACGTCATCATACTCTGCCTTCCAAGAGACTTGTCTTCCTTTATAGAAGAACCTCTTGATCCTGATCTCACCGAATTGCGTCATACTCGTCTCCATCCGTCGCTCAAGCATATACTGATGTACTGTATATTCACGGACTCCAGCGGTAGTTGTCTCGGTAAAGAGTATATCATAGATCTTATCGCGCAGTTCATGGACGGTCATCACTGACAGCAAGGTGCCGAGACGGCCCTTTTTCATCATCACTGAACTCATATAGACATCCTTTGCTCCTGCATCCCAAAGATGGTCGCTCATCAATGAGAATAGCTCAGGATTCATATCATCAATATTGCACTCGATCATCAGTGCATCTTCACCAGGTACGAGTTCTTCTGCATCATCGATCACTGCCCAATAGACACGCAGTACATTCGGTATCGTCGTATCTCTTGTACCAACTCCATACCCGATCTTCTCGATCCTCATATGAGAAGTCGTGATGAACTCATCTACCACAGTCGCTAAGATAGCAGCACCTGTCGGAGTTGTTGTCTCACTGTTCACCTTCCCCGATTTCGTAGGAATCCCCTGAAGGATCTCAACAGTAGCAGGTGCCGGTACGGGAATAGTCCCATGGGCACAGGTCACAAACCCGCCCCCAAGTTCCGGAGCTGTCGAGAGTATTCTGTCGGGCTTGAGATAGTCAAGAGCAACGGCTGCTGCAACAATATCCACGATAGAATCCACTGCCCCGACTTCATGGAAATGGACCTCATGTATCGGTTTATCATGGACCTTTGCCTCTGCGGCAGCAACCGCATGAAAGATCTTCATAGCAAGTGTCTGCACTGCAGAATTGAGATCACTTGAAGAGACGATCTTCTCAATATCAATGATAGTACGATGCTCATGATGATGCTCATGATGATGCTCTTCATGATGATGATGCTCTTCATGATGATGATGCTCATGTCCCTCGATACTCACCAATGCACGTGTTCCAGTGATACCTCTACGCTGTTCCTTCACACAGGTGAGTGACCAGCCATGCAGATGCAATGACTCCAGCGATTTGATCATATATGCCTCAGGCACCCCAAGGTCTATCATCGCACCAATATGCATATCTCCACTTATTCCTGCAAACGGGTCATATACCAATACGTTCATCTTCTCTCCTCTTTATGAATACCTGTACCATCGAGTATATCATATGTACTCTCGGCACATTCTTTACATAAGTCATCCGATCCCATGACAGTCTTACCTGCCATCACTGTCTCTCCGCATCCTTTACAGACAACTGATTCCTGTATGGGGGCATACTCCGGAAGTGTGACTCTTACCTCTTTGATAGAGACCAGTTTCTCTTTCGGCAGATCTATCAGATGGAAACTCACCGTACGGGCATATGTCTTGAAGTCCCTCAGGATCTTAGGATCCCGAGTGTGTTCTACCACGACCTTATCGAATGCGGGATAGAATCGTGGTTCTATATCCTCTATCATATTCCTGATTCGCGGTTCTGCAACTACCCGCACCCCTCTGCCATCCCGTCTGCAAAATGTGAGCGCTGTCTTCCCGTAGTCTCGAAAGATCAGCCCATTGTTTCCTAAGGTACACCCACTGACAAACTGTACACCATCTGCAAAACAGCTGTTGATCTCAATGACGGCAATCAATTCTTCCATACCTCCAGCATGCTGCAGGGTTGGTACAGTTATTCCCAGGAGATCGGCTAATGCATGAAGTCCATAAACTGAAGCTGCTACCCCTTGAGCCAATCCGGGACAGTAGTGTCCATGCAGCATTCCCGCATCTGTAAGCAATCTTCTCATATCATAGGTACGAATTGCTGTGATAATCTCTGCACGAGGATGATGCAGGACAAAATCCTCTTTCACTTCATGCTGTCGGGCAGGTTCGATTGCCGCAATATATGGTTTTATATCAAATACCGGGGTTCCGTTCAATGCATCCAATCCCCTCACGCGAAGGGTATTCCCATCATGTTCCAGCAATTCTACGGTTGTCAGCCCTATAGCTCCCGGACGTTTGGGGCTTCTGCAGGCAAAGACTCCTTTTTCGCCGCCATAGTACCACTGCCCACGCAGCTTGAACTCCGATGAACGATGAAAGTGAAAGAGAATCTGAAGATAACGATTCACTTCGATATCATAGAGTCCTTCAGCATATCGATCATATACGGTAATCAGGCTCTCTTCTTTTCGCATGACAAACGGGTCAGCGAACTCGGTGAATTTACTTTTTACTATGCCTATTTCGGTTATCTGTGCCATTCTTAGTACTTCCTATATACCCGCGGTGTGACCAGCGGCACCTTTTGGTGCCATCTCATATCGACGGGAATATCATAAACGTCTTCAATGATTTCGGGAGTTATAGCTTCCCGGTGATCTGCGACGGCAACGAGACGCCCCCCCTTCATGAAGAGGAACTGATCTGCAAACTGGAATGCTGTATTAAGATCATGGATCGACATGAGCACCTTTATTCCCTGTTCCTGTGAGATCTCATGCAGAAGAGAGATAATAGCCACTTGATTCTTTATATCCAGTGAGGCTGTCGGTTCATCAAGAAGAATCAACGGAGTATCCTGCACAAGGGCTCGGGCAATTGAAACCTTCTGCAGCTCACCACCGCTTAGTTGATACAGAGGGCGCATGGAAAGAGAAGAAAGTCCAAGACGGTCAATGATCCCGGTTGTCTTTACGATGTCATCTTCCGATATGTTTAATCTTATATGAGGCACTCTGCCGAGGAGCACTGCATCAAAGACATTCATAGTACACGTCTGGTTCTTCTGTGCGACATAGGCGATCGATCGTGCGATCTCCCTGGTTGATAGTTCAGCTATCGATCGATCTCCCAACAGGACTTCTCCTGAATGGGGGGAGAGGATGCGATTGATACAGCGCAGCAGTGTCGTCTTACCTGAACCGTTTGGTCCCATTATCGCAGTAATACCGTGAGTATGTGCCTGAAAACTCACATCCTGTAATATTGAGACATCACGGTAGGAGAAACAAAGGTTCTTCACTTCTAGTCTCATCGTCTATGTCCTCTCATAAGCAGCACAATGAATACTGGTGCCCCGAGAAACGCCGTCAGTATAGCAACAGGTAATACACGCGGTGCAAGAATCAGCCGTGCGACAACGTCTGATGCAAGCAGCAGGACACTTCCGGTCAAGAGAGAACCCATAAGAAAGTAGCGGTGATCATCACCAATCAGTCTTCTGGAAATATGAGGAGCCACTAATCCTATAAATCCGATTACCCCGACGAATGCGATGATCACTGATGTCACCAGAGCAGAGACTCCCATACCGATGAGGCGAACCCTCTCTACCGGTACTCCAAGCCCTTTTGCCGTCTCATCTCCCATATGCATTGCATTATAATACCAGCTATGAAAGAAAAAATAACCAAGGGAAACCATGGTGACAACCGTTATGATCTCTAATTCGTGCCAATTGACTCTGCCTACATCTCCAAATGTCCAGAAGACCATAGCAGCCAATTGAACATCATCTGCAAAATATTGCAGAAACATGGTCCCTGCGCTACACAGCGAACCTATAGCAACTCCAGCAAGGATCATCACCTCTGGCGAGGATTGTTTCACTCGAGCTAGGACTAAAATGAAAAAAGAAGCACCTAGTGCAAAGACCATCGCTGCAATGGTCGTTTTGTAGGGGGCAAGAATGATGATTGCATTGTTTCCGCTGCTCTGCATAACCCCTGTACCGAATAGCATGACTGAACATGCTGCCCCGAAAGCAGCAGCATGTGAGATACCTAAAGTGAAAGGAGAACCTAGGGGATTCTGCAGGATCACCTGCATGATGGCCCCTGCTGCTGCCAAACCGGCACCGGCTACAACTGCACTCAGTGTTTGAGGTAATCGTATTTCTCTTATGATAGCAGCATACCGAGAAGAACTTCCATCCAAAGAGAACAACACCCGTATCGTTTGGGATACAGGAACATGTACAGCTCCGAATGAAAGTGATCCTATGATGAGCATGAGGAGGAGGAAGAACTCCAGGACAAGCAGAGTCCTTTTGCCTCCAAGATACTTTTTATAGGATGTTACTATAGGATTGTCCTTCTCTTTCTGGATATCAATCATCTTATGCTTCGCCCCTATAACTTGATCTTGGAAAACCCCTGTCCATTGAAGGCTGCATTGAGCTCTGCATATACTGGTTTCCCAACGAGGAATTCATAGATCTCATCGGCCTTGAGGACTGGATCCATATCAGCGAATTCCTCTGGATAGAGGATACTCCCTACAAAGTAACTATCTGCCAGGATAGACCCAAAGTTCTGTGTATACCAATTATAGGGAAGAAGCCCATAGACTTCATTTGACTGTACCGCACTGAGGTAGGAGTATATATGTTCATGGCTCAGTTCGTAGAGAGCTCCTGCTGCATCATCGCTCTGAATAGTCGATATATCAATAAAGAGCACATCCGGATCCCATTCTATGAGCTTCTCTTTGGAGATCTCCGAATAGCTTTGGAACTGTCGTGATATCGAAGGATCAAAGGCAACATTATGTGCATGCAGGAAATAGAACGGAGGATATACCGGTTCTGTGGATTGCATGCCATGAGGTCCTTTATAGGCGATCCCTCCCACATAACAGGTGGGTCTATCTGCTGCTGCCACATGTGATGATCGAGACTGTATATCAAGAATAGCAGTCTCAATGAATGTTATAACCTCTTCTGCCCGTTTCTGACACGATAGGACCTCGGCCATGGTCCTCAGACTTTGGTAGAAATCCTCACGATGATCAACAAGATCACCATAGGAGAGAGAAACAACAGGAATCCCTGTCTTCTGTTCTAACTCAAGGGGATCATACCCCATAGAGGGATAAGTTTTAAAGATGACTTGCGGCTGAGGTTCAAGACCAAGAATGAGTTCAGGATTATCAAATCCACGAAATTCACCAAAGACGGGAAGATCACGATAGGCAGGATGAGCCAATGCGTAGGGTCTAGCATCAAACGCCGGTTGTCTCCCCTCCATATTGTCAACAGCTATCACACGATCCTCTACCTGCAGATAGGTTGCCAGCCGTAATGCACCAGGACCGGAACAGATGATATAATCAGGATCCCTCGGCACCTGCACGTCTCTGCCCAATGCATCAGTGACCAAAAGAGTCCCAGATCCTGAAGCTGAAGGCTCTTGTCCTTCAGTGACACCTCCCGCAAAGAGAGGGCTGTATAACAGGGTAAGTAGAAGTAATATACTGAATCGTTTCATAGAATATCTCCGTTTCATGATAATCTAATTACTTTATCACCATATTCCACAACTAACAACCATATATCACCATTCATCAGGAAATTCTTTCCTTTTCAAACACCTCGATACCAAGTATACTTATTTTATGAACTCATCTGATAAACTACTTCAGCCAGAACGTCTTGAGAAAATCAAATCTCTCATTCATACACAGAAAAGTGTGAAAGTCTCTAGCCTCAGCACTCAATTCGGGGTATCAGAAAATACCATCCGACGAGATCTTGTAGAACTTGAAGAGATTGGCTGCTGCTGCCGTACTAAGGGAGGGGCAACGCTGATTCAACAGGGATCTGATCGTATGTTATTCAACCGTCGGCTTGCACATCACCGAGGGAATAAGCGCGATATTGCCAAGAAGGCAGCAAATCTTATTACAAGCGGTTCTACAATCTTCCTTGATTCAGGGACCACCGCTGTCGAGGTTGCAGAAGAATTAGTAACAAAACAACATATCACCGTGATCACTCCATCACTTGCAGCTGCGAACATACTTGCAGATATCCCTGAGATAACCCTTATCCTACCGGGGGGCATCGTCAATCATGCATCACGTTCTCTGACAGGAAAACCTGCAGAAGAGTTCTTCTCGGACATTCATGCAGACATCTTGTTTCTGGCTGTCAAAGCCATTTCGATCAAAGACGGATTGAGTGATCACACTCTTGCTGAATCAGCTGTAAAACAGAAGATGATCTCAGCTGCACATTCGGTTGTCGTTCTAGCCGATCACTCGAAGCTCGACAAAGTCGCATTGAGCAGAATATGTTCGATCGATGCTGTAGATACCTTGATCACCGATGAACAGGCAGATCCTGTATTCATTGCTCAATTAGAGAGAATAGGAATCCGCATCATAATCTAGCCCTGAAGAACCATCTGGATACTCTTTTCTTTACGATATATGACGGAACTTCATCAACAGAAGCAACTCGCAGACACTGCTGATAGAATAATAAGCAGAAGGAATCCTCTTTATCGGTAAATAATCCCCTATCCTGCATATTTCTCTCCAAAAGAAGTCTCCGCTCCCTGATTCTTACCGGTAAACCTGTTGATACTGATTTTCCTGTGATATACTTTATTTGTGAGGAACAGCCGTACCACACAAGCAAACACGAGTACGAGGAGAGGAGGTTACCATGGGATCAGTTGATACAATGCATCGTTGGCCAATAGCAGTGAAAGACGATGCAAAGATTCCTGAGAACTGGGTACAAGCAAGAGTAAAAAAGAGCAAATGTACTTCTGCAGTCTATTTTCCAAACCAGAAGTTTGGTCTGTTCAATAAATACTCGATC
>CAYYPJ010000051.1:0-3780 GCA_964473495.1 uncultured Spirochaetales bacterium | reverse complement strand
GCTAAAAAAGGATAGCTTTTTCTACAGTGACAGTAAACGATCGGCTACTATTGCTTTCAAAGACATCATTGCCTTAAAACATTTGAGTGTGCTGCTTACCGGGAAACTCATGATCAGAACGAAAGGACAAACATACAAAATTGAATATAACTTAACAAAAGAGTCCCTTGTGAAACCATTCATCGAGGCATATCGCACCTATAGCGATGCACATGCAGAATTTTATACTATCAATGATCATAGGCTTAAAGTCTACAAAGAGAAGGTAAATGCTGAGAAGAACTTTCGAGAAAAACTCTTTCATAAGAATCTGAAACTCTCAAACTATCTACAGGATCAATTCCCCAATACTGAGAAGAAGGAGATGCTCTACTATCAGGAGAGCACTGAACAGACAGGATTAAAAAAGAAGTTCAGTTCCAGACACTACTACACACCTTATCTCATTATTCGAACAGAAAAGGAACTTATGCTGTTCAATGAGGAAGATCACATTGCAAAGAGACCTGATGAGTATGGTATGCAGGTTAATCTCATCAATGACAGTGAGCATATAAAATGGACCGTAGAAAAGAAACAGAGCAGCGGGGAACTCCGCATCCTGTTTGATAAAAAGACCTTGTTCAAACTGCATGTACCAAAAGAATCCATGCAGAGGGCTTCTGCATTCTGCAAGCTCTTGAACACATAAATACGCAATGGCCGCTACTGAGACCATTGTGATTGTATATGTGTCTTCACGATTACCTGCCTCTTCTACCCTGACTTGAACTGTATGATGGTCATCGTACAGTGTTCACGGTAGGCTTTATTATGGATGGTGTCTTTTCTGTTCCGAGCCCTTCAAATCAGCTTATCAACTATAATCTGTAGACTGAGATCCTATACACTCACAGAGTTCGGGAATAGTAGCCATAGAACTGACTTGGCAGGATCACGCCAGTGATTCATCACTTCCGTTCCTCTTCATCTATAGTCTACAGAAGCCACTGATACTTCTATCTGATATTCATGACACAAACAAACCAAATACCTGACACGTACAAAAAACACCAGGATAGCGACGTATAGTCCTGTCCTGGTGGTTGAATCTATCAGCGTACAAAAGAGAAAAGAGGCCTCAGCATTTCTTATGCTGAGAGTCTTCCCCGAGAACTCTCCTAGGCGCGTTCTTCTACTTTCTTTTTGGTATTCAAGTATTCCTTTTCCCAAATGGGATCAGCCAGCTCATGCAGCTTATCATCATAGTCAGTAAGGCTCTGATAGTAAGTGCTATCCTCGAGTATGTCGTCTGCAATGCTGTTTTCACCTCGAGCATCCTTGGTGTGAATCGCCTTTCGGAAATTGGCATAATGATCTCGAATAGAACATGGCATCAGGAGGTTACTGACCTTGTCAGCCGTTGTCAACTGAGTATCAACCTGCCATTTCCTCCCCCGCTTCATCATATCCGCCGCAAGAGCATCACCGATATGCTTTCCGTTTTTATAGATGTCAACTATATTGTCGACTGTATAGGGCACGAATACGCATGGCATGATATCCCCATTCCAGTTGATATAAAGATACCCGCCTCTTCGACCATAAGCGACACAGCCGTTGGTTAATACACCACTGTTCCAGAAATCCGCTACAGGATAACGTTTTGAGGCCATAAGTGACTCCCACTTACGATAAAGACGAACACGATCTTCCGGATTAGGCATAAGGTCAAAGACTTCCCGTCCACGGCCTATCGGCATAAGCTGGAATTGCCACATGAATGAACAACCTAACTTGTCAAAGTAGGTCTCGTAAAACTCATCACTGAGCATAATATCAATATTTTTGCTGGTACTCGTAACAGACGTCAGGAAAGGCATCCCGACATCTCTGAGAGCCTCCATAGCTCTGAGTATCTTTTTATAGGTGCCCTTTCCCCTTCGTTCATCCGTCTCTTTTTCATACCCTTCAACCGAGATGGCAGGTACTCCGTTTCCCAACTCTTCAAGTCGCTTTGCCATCTTCTCATCAATCAGCGTTCCATTGGTATAGAACATGAAAAACGTATTCGGGTGCAATCTGAAGAGATCAAGGATCGTCTTCCCATCATCATTGTACATCAATGGCTCACCACCGCTGATTACAATGAATCTATTCCCAGCCTCAACTTCCATTTCTGTTACGATACGATTCACTATATCAAAAGATAGACTGGGAGTTGAGCTGGAATTGCTGCTTGCATAGCATCCTCCACAATTCAGATTGCATCGCATGGTAGGAGAAATAACCAGAAACCCGGGAGAAGAAACTCCATACTTCTCTTCGAATGCCGCATTTCTTTTATCTTTGATCTCTTTACTGCCGAATGCCCCGTCGATTAGCGCTGTGGCCAACCGTTCCACGACATGTTTTGAGATATACCCCTTGTTGATATTTTCTGCAGAGCGGTTAGCCAGCGACATTGCCCACTCATATTTTTTCATCCCGATCGCTGTAATGTCATCAGCCCCATGCTCCACAGTAGAGTTATACAGCATCTTGTCCATTTTCTTTATAACTTGCTTTTGTATAATCTTGTTTGACACAAGCTTTGTCGCCAGTTTTGCCGCATAAGAATAATTCATCATACATCCCCCTATTTTAAAGCTCTCACGGACTTTTTCCATATAGTCCGTTTACGTTAATATATATGCAACGGAACGCTTCAATTTAAACCTAGCCTCTTCCAAAGAGGTGTTGTAAGCCGTTGCTAATGTACCATCTATCATAAGCCGAAACAAATTGACTAACTCGTAGACATCAGTATCAGCATGTAGCCGTCCTTCGTCAATACCCTGCTTAGCTATCTTACGTACGGACTTATTCCAAGCATCCTCATACTTATCCTGCAGCTGGGCTAGACGCTTGTTCTGCCGTATGGAGGTAAGAATGGACAAATACCCACTTTTTTTCGTATGTGATGTGTACTTCTCCATAGCATGAAACGGATGAAGAGACATCTCGATGATCTTTTCTATTTTTATCTTGAAGTCTTCATCACTAGAGACTATCTGCGAAAAGCCGTCAAAGTGATCGAATAGATACTGTCTGATTACAACTTCAAACAGCTCTTCCTTACTTTTGAAATAGTAATATAGCGCTCCTCGCGATATACCCGCCTTTGTGATAATGCTCTGTATCCCCACACTATACCCTTCGACAGCAAATAATTCAAAGGCTGAGGAAATAATCTTTTCTCTGATACTTTCTTTTTTCATAACATACCAACCGTTCGGTATTACATTATAATAGAATGTGTTTTTTATCAAGACCTAACTTCAGTATTTGTTGGCTATTTACGAAAATCTCTTGATGTAAGCCTTCAGGACCTTTCAGCCTGGATCTTTGAAGTAAAATCAGTCATTTCGGATCAGTATGGAACTTCTCATGACCTTTTGCAATCCACTATAGAATTGCAAACTATATCGTACTTTATCTAAAAGTAAACATAATTAACAAACCGATTTAAAGTAAATTAATCCAATCCCGTCTTGCATGCAATATTCTGATGACTGTGACACTCTTTTCGGTTTCAGATACTATGTGAAAAACAACAAGGTTTTCAATACTAAGTTTTCGTATCCCTCTGGCAGCTAAAATTTCATCTTTGACAAAGGGAAAAAGAAAAGGCAGCCCTTTTAGTTTTGATGTTTCTGCACGTACTTCTTTTATTAGAATTTCTACAGAGTTTGGAATAGATAATTCGTTTTCCCGATAAGAAATGATTTCTGAAAAATCTTTTGTTGCTGTATCTGTAAT
>CAYYPJ010000050.1:0-13287 GCA_964473495.1 uncultured Spirochaetales bacterium | reverse complement strand
ATATTACCAACCCAGTGCTGGGTAGTATTTATATTTTTTGATTTCTATAACTGTCGGTTTTACTATTTCCATATTATTTTTCCTGGTTGCTTTTCTTACACATAACGTTTAGCTCATGTGTTTTCTGATTCATGGCGAATCAGAAAATCACATGCAGATTTTTGTTAGAAATTTTCAGGCATGAGTATGTTCAAGGCGATCTGCGATCCAGATTTTTATTACCGATTGCCTTGGCACACCAAGACGGTTAGCTTCTCGATCCAGGGACTGGATCATCCAGACAGGAAAATCAACATTGACCCGCCTTTGTTCTCTCCCGGGCCTTCTGGCCTTGGAGTAGTCGAGATGCTTGGCAATATCTTCACTGTTGTCGAACTTCTTGTCGAATTCTTTAGCTTTCATATTCTTTTTTACCTCCTGTTCTCACGCACAGCGTACAGAAATGATGCGAGTCCTATCTTCGCGCATCGTGAAAACGGCAGACCAATGAGAGTCATCAATTCTTCCTGTTAGCACGAATCGCTTTTCGACTTGAGTCCTTGCTGGAACTTCAATTCTGTCAGGATCATTCCAAAGTGCTTGAGCCTCAACAAAATCAATACCGTGTTTCCGTTTGTTTGATTCACTCTTTCTTTTGTCGAACTCGAACTCCATTATGTATATATATTATACCGTGACGGTATAGTTGTCAATCGTCTTTTTCTTTACGCTTGACACTAATTGGCAATATGTTTTTTGGGAAAGGATAAAGTGAAGGTCGATCCTTCTCCTTCAGTACTAGAGACGGATACGCAGCCCTGATGCTTGAGCATGATATGTTTGACGATAGAAAGACCCAATCCGGTCCCCCCTTTATCACGACTGCGGCCTTTATCCACACGATAGAAGCGTTCGAATATTCTCTCAAGAGCTGCTGAGGGAATCCCATAACCTCGATCCTTCACCTCAATGGTCACAGCATCCTTCGTCTGAATGCATTTGATGGTAACCGGCTGGTTCTCTTCACTATACTTCACTGCATTGTCGATCAGATTGATCAGAGCCTGCCTGATAAGTAATGCGTTTCCCATGATAGTGATCGCACTATCACATATGATGGTGATCGTGCGGTCCTTATTCCCCGGCTTCTCATAACATATCTGTACTGAATCTTCGATGCACTGTGAGAGATCGATTGGATTGTAGTTCTCCCTTCGATCCTCAACCTGTTCGAGTCGGGAAAGCATAAGAAGATCATCTATGATCGACTGCAGCCTATCTGCCTGATTATTGATGATCGTCAGGAATCGCCTGGTATTCTCCGGCTCTTTGGTCAAATCACTATAGAGAAGTGTTTCAGTGAATCCCTTTATTGAGGTCACCGGGGTCTTCAACTCATGTGATACATTTGCCACAAAGTCTTTTCGTACCTGCTCTAGATGCATCAGTGTCGTGATATCATTGAGGACCAAGAGCACATCCTTATGCTCGTCAGTACCAATACGGGAGAGATGAACCTGAAAGAACATGTCATCGAGCTGAATCTTGATTGCGGCCTCCGGTATCTTCTGAGACTGATCCTTGAGTGATGTCTCAACGATCTCATTGAGTTCACTATTTCTGAGAACCTGCAGATAGTAGCTGCCGATCAACGAGCCGTTCCGATATGTGGAGAAATACTCTTCAGCAGCAGGATTTGTCTGTATGATCCTTCCCTGGTCGTTGAGTACGATAACAGCTTCTCGCATGCCGTCTAACACCACCTGTAATGCCTTCTGCTGATGCTGTACATCCTTGATCTGGTCCTTGATCCTCTCTGCCATATGGTGCATCGATGCGAAGACTTCTTGAATCTCATTCGCTTGTATAGAACCGAGAGAATTGGCAGAGAAATCAAAATCCGCATACTGCCGGGCTGTCTTAGCCAACCGGGCCAACGGCTGTTCTATCTTTCGATCGAGAAAGTAGAAGAGCAGCAGAGAGAGCAAGACAAAGATGAGACAAACGATTGCTATATAGCGATAGATACTGCTATATGCTGATTTCAGTTCTGTATAGGGCATTGAAATACGCAGGACATATGTGCGCGGCAACCCGGGAGCAGCTAACTTCTTTGCAAAATAGAACAGATCACTATGCAAGGTGGTACTTTCTCTGACCACAGAGTTTGGTATACCTTGAAAAGCCCGATAGATCTCCGGCCTGTTCGCATGGTTGTTCAGCAGTCTCGGATCTATCTTGGTATCAACAATGACTATCCCGTCATCACGAATGATGGATATCCGCGTAAGAGAGTTTGTTGTTATATCTTCCAGTCGGGTTTGAAGGAGCGGGAGCTCCTCATCAGGATTCATTTCGATATAATTCTCAATCAGCTTTGAGACTTCCTGCAGATTGTCTTCACTCTGCCGATAGATATGTTGCTTGGCGATGTGCCCTGCTAAGAATATAAAGAGCAGTAACAAGCATAGCATGGTCAATGCTATGCGAGGATAGATGATTCTTCTCAGGCTTCTTTTTCTCATGTTCTCGTTATTCCCTATCTTGCTGCTCTTCGATCAGACGGTATCCGATCCCACGTACCGTCTCGATGATGGTCCCTTTTTCTTTGAGTTTCTTTCGCAATGCAAGGATCTGCACATCTACAGAACGTTCTGTGACCGGGTAGTCGTTTCCTTTGACTGACTCAATGATCTGGCCCCGGGAGAAGACCCATCCGGGATTACGCATGAGGAATTCAAAGATACCGAATTCAGTCACACTGAGATCTAACGGTTCCCCATCATTAGTGACCAGATGTCGTGCAGGATCGATACAGATCCCATGTGATGACACGTTCTTGAGCATCACCTTCTTGTTCGTATATTTCTTCTTTCGTCGTAATACTGCCCTGATACGAGCGATCAATATACGGGGACTGAATGGTTTGGTGATGTAGTCATCAGCACCCATCTCAAGACCGAGGATGATATCTGAATCCTCCCCCTTTGCCGTCACCATCAGTATGGGGATCTCATAGGAAGAGAGTGCCTTGCAGACTTCAAGACCATCGATCCCAGGTAACATGAGATCGAGGATGATCAAATCAGGTTTGCGGTGCGATGTGATTGATAAGGCCTCTTCACCGGTCGCTGCAGTCATGACCGTATACCCCTCACGTTCAAGATTGAATTGTATCAATTCTCGAATATCCTCTTCATCATCCACCACAAGTATCAAATCTTTTACCATCTGTGACCTCTTTCACTATAAGTTTAACTCTACATGTTCACCGGTGCAATCATATACGATCCATTCACAAATATTCGTAACATGATCAGCAAATCTTTCAAGCCATCGAGTGATGAAAAGCAGAGAAGTCACCTGATCGAAGTTCTTCAAATCCTGAAGCATGTAGGTGAAAAGTTCCCTGCTCACCTGATCTCGCAAGTGATCTACTTTATCGTCTTCTTCTGCGACTTCCCGGGCTAATCGTGCATCAGATTCTATGAATGCAGTCAAGACTGTATGGAGCATCTCTACCCCGATCTCAGCCATTCTCGGTACATCTATCAATGGTTTGATATAGTGCTGATCGGCGATCTGAAGTGTGACCTTTGCAATATGCACCGCATGATCACCCATGCGTTCAAGTTGTGTCACCACCTTCAATGATGTTATCACATGTCGTAAGTCGCCGGCAACCGGTTGTTCAGTGGCTATCAGCATGGTAAGATCATCCTGAATAGAGAGTTCCAGAGAATTGATGATCGCATCATCGTTGATGATCTTCTGTGCAAGGTCCTTATCCTTCTCTAATAAGGCTTTGATGCACTTCTTAATAGCATCTTCCACGTAAGTTCCCATCATAAGGATCTTACGATCTATAGCAGAGATCTTGTCGTTATAATGATGTCGCTGCACCATACAAGTTCCTCCTTCTGGTAAGTATATCAACCAAACTTCCCGGTGATATATGCTTCGGTCTTAGGGTCATCGGGATTAAAGAAGATCTTCTCAGTCGGTCCTGATTCAACGATGCTCCCTTCATAGAAGAATGCTGTCTTATCAGAGATTCGTCCTGCCTGCTGCATATTGTGCGTGACGATGATAATGGTATAATCATGCTTCAATGTATCAATCAGATCTTCGATCTTGCTTGTCGATATAGGATCCAAAGAAGACGTAGGTTCATCCATCAGTACTACATCAGGATTGACCGCAAGCATCCGTGCTATACAGAGCCTCTGCTGCTGCCCCCCGGAGATATCAAGGGCAGGCTTATAAAGACGATCCTTCACCTCATCCCAAAGAGCTGCGGAACGCAGGCTCTTCTCTACGATCGCATCAAGTCGTGATCGGCCTTTGATCCCATGGATCTTAGGACCATATGCTATATTATCATATACTGACATGGGAAAGGGATTTGGTTTCTGAAAGACCATGCCGATACGCTTACGAAGTTCTATGGCATCATAGTCTGTATAGATATCCTTTTGATCATATACGATCTTACCTATGACCCTCGTCCCTTTCATGACATCATGCATACGATTGAGACAGCGTATAAAGGTCGATTTCCCACATCCCGAAGGTCCGATGAGAGCCGTCACTCTGTGTGCTTCCATCTCCAGCGATACATGGTGCAATGCCTGAAAATCTCCGTAGAAGAAATTCAGGTCAGATACGGTGATCTTTGCCTGTTGTGCTGTTGCATCCACATTCAGCTCCTTTGCTGATGATATATTCTACCAATCAAGGTGTTTGCTGAGAAGTTTATGAGCAGGATCATGAATATCAAGACCGTTGAGGTTGAGAAGCACCGTTCAAAAGATATGGCTTCTGCAAAAAGATAGTAGATATGCAGTGATAACACTCGTGCAGAAGATGTCGGCCCGGTGACAAGTTCGTAGTTGGATCCGAGTGTGTAGATCAGCACCGCACTCTCGCCGATGACTCTTCCTACCGCTAGAATGACACCACTGAGAATCCCGGGAGATGCGGCAGGTAGTACTACCTTGTAGATAGTAGTGAGTTTTGTTGCCCCAAGTGCGAGAGAACCTTCACGGTAGTCAATCGGGACTGATTTCATAGACTCTTCAGACGTTCGGATAATAGTCGGGAGTACCATCAGTGTCACTGTCAATGTTGCTGAAATGAATCCTATCCCGAGGTTGAGGACATTCACAAAGAATATATACCCAAAGAGACCGAAGACGATTGATGGTATTCCAGCCAAGGTCTCTGTCCCGAGCTGCAGTATTCTGATGAACCTGTTCTCAGCAGCGTATTCAATAAGATAGATCGCTGCCATGATCCCCACAGGCGCAGAGAAGAGGAGGGTAAAGAGGATAAGGACGAAGGTATTGACGATAATAGTGGAGATACCGCCCCATGCACCGGATCGAGCTGGTGCTTCAACGACATAATGCCAGTCAAGATTATGCCGAACCTCATGGCGAATGACCTTGAGCACGGTAAGATCATGTTCTGCGATATCTTTGTACAGGGTAAGTCCCACAGCACCGGGAGTTGATTTGACTGCCTGAAAGAATTCCTCTTTATCATGAAACACCTTACCTCCATGGGCAGATCCATCGGGGTAGAGATCTTGGTATATCCCATCATCATAGGCGATCGGTACGATAGAAAGATCAGGTCCACCGACTTCATCCCAGTTAGTCACCGTACCGGAGAATATCTGCTTGATCGCATCAGAGGGGATCTTCCTCAATTGCCGATTGTTGAAGATGTCGGTGACACTGCTGTTCACGATCAACGATGTTCTGCGAATCGGGATGATCTTCACCTGATGAAGATCATCAGCAGTGTAGACATCTGCGGGGATGAGGCCGATCGCTCCCTTGATGTCAGAAACATAGGCAAGCATATCTGACGGAGATTCGACGAACGTGACATAGCTTCCAAATGTATCGTTCTCCCTTGCCTGAACGGCTGATGATGCCGACTCGTAGTAGCTGGAATCTTTTGCATACATGAAGGGTCGAACCTTGAGATTCTGTTTTGTCATATCACCCCAATTGGATTGACGTCGTCTCGTGTAGCAATCTATAAGTTCCTGCATGGTGATATCATCGACCCGTACAGCAGTATGAGCGATGAGAAAGAACTCTGCTTCTGGGAAAGATGGTTCTGTCAGCGTCATATGCTCTGAAGGTGTGACGTCATACACCCTGTCTTTGATGGTCACAAATCCCTTGAACAGTACGTACCCGATGATCGTGATCACTATACTGAGTGTGATACCAACACAGATATAGACGATCGCTTCAGCGATCTTCTCCTGGTGTTTTGCACGGATGGTGCTCTTTTGTAGAGTCATATGTCCCGGATCCTTTTCCGCGGTCTCTTTATGATGATCTGTACGAGAATGTTGATGATGAATATGAAGATGAACAAGACTATACCCGTGGTGAACAGACTGGTCTCATGCAGTGAGCCGACTTCGGCATACTTCAAGTCAGTGACGATATTCATCGTCAATGTCCGTGTATGAGAAAAGGGTCCTGTAGGCATGACAGGAGAATTCCCTGCCACCATAAGGACTGCCATGGTCTCACCGATCGATCGTCCGATCCCCAGGACGACACCGGCAATGATGCCTGATCGTGCAGCTGGAATGAGTGTATGTATGATAGTCTGCCAGTTCGTGGCTCCCAGTGCAAGTGATCCCTCTTTCAGGTCCTTGGGAACGGCTCTGAGTGACACCTCAGTGGTACTGATGATCGTAGGCAGTACCATGATCCCCAAGATAAGTCCTGCTGTCGTGATGCCTAATCCCGTAGTGCTGGAAGTAGTCTCTCGGATGATCGGGACTATAAAGAAGAATCCGAACAATCCGTAGATGACCGAAGGTATTCCTGCAAGAAGTTCGATTCCCTTTCGTACTATGGAGGCCCATCTCGGAGAGGCGTATTCAGCCATGAATACGCCGGTGAATATGCCGATAGGGATGGCCACGATAAGCGATAGAGCAGTTACGAGGATAGAACCAACAATAAATGCAAGAATACCGAATGATGGATTATCATCTGTAGGCCGCCATCGGGAACTGAAAAGAAAATCCCCGATCGAGATATGTCCGAAAAGCGGTAGCCCTTCTGCAAAGATGAAGAAAGTGATCCCGATCACACTTAGGATCGAGACGCAGGCAAAGACAAATAGCAGCCATTCAACTGTTCGTTCACGAAACGGTATACTGTTCTTCACGTATATACTCCTGTCACTGTCTGCATCATAGATAAACAGATAGATATATGAAGTATGTTATATACCTGTTAGAATTGTGTTAAACGCGAGAAGATACGATAGACCGGCAGCCTCTGTCACCGGTCTATGATGCTAGTATCTTTGCTGCTCACGGTAGAGGGATGAAATCAAGATCAGCTATGATCTCTTGTCCGTCTCTGCTGAGGATATAGTCTGCGAACTTCTTCTCAAGTCCTGAAAGCGTTCCTGGATAGGTGATGTTCAAATTTCTTTGGACTTCATAACTGCCATCGTACACATTCTCCATGGTAGGCAGTACGCCATTGAGCGTGAGTGCTCTCAACCCCTTCTCGTGGATGAATCCTATCCCGACGTATCCGATCGCATTGGGGGTAGCACCGACTTTTGATGCCATATCACCGTTTCCGGTTGTCACACTTGCATCCTGGATGAACTCCTTCTTCCCCATGACCTTCTTTTCAAAGGTCTCATAGGTCCCGGATGACTCATCACGGTTATAGACGACTATGGGAGCATCCGCACCGCCGAGCTCTTCCCAGTTGGTGATCTCTCCTGCATAGATCCTTGCCAACTCATCGGTCGTCAGGTTGGAGATAGCGACTGAGTCGCTGTTCACTACTGCGGCGATCGCATCAAGCGCGATGGCAGTACTGGAGATGCCTTTAGCTGTTTCTGAATCCTTCAGCTCTCGTGAAGCTGCCCCGAGCGAATAGGTCCCTGCGATTATACCTTTGATACCAGAACTGGAGCCGACACCTTCATAACTGATGTGTACATCAGGATACAGGTCTTTCCACTCTTCAATGACTGCTGTGATGATCGGTTCGACAGTCGTCGATCCGCCGAATGCATAGTTCCCGCTCAAGGTCGTTTCTACCGCAGGAGTCTGTCCAGCCTCAGACGCTGGAGTCGTCTGGTTCTCTGCTGCAGGTGCTGATGCTGTCTCTTGATCTTCTTTTGAACATCCAGTAAGAAATGCAGCACATATGAGTGCTGTGACCAGTACGATGGTAAAGATTCTTTTCATCTGTTCCTCCTAGGACTATATTGTTTGATTCGTCACGGTACTGTACTGCAGGATTATGACTCGGGTGTAAGATGTGTGTTAGAATCTTGTTAATTGTGAGAAACGAGTGAGAAGTATACTATATGGAATCTTATTGAGAAATAACGTAGGATAGCAATATTCCATCAGATGGCGTAGAGTTGTGAAAGGAGCGTCTATGCGAATCGTCTTTACCGGCGGCGGTACCGGTGGCCATGTGTATCCCGGGGTCGAGATCCTCAAGACCCTGAAAGAGCAGTCTGACTCATCACTTGAATATTGCTGGCTCGGTAGACTGTCAGGTCCTGAGTATGCGATAGCACTACAAGAGAAGATCCCTTTTCATGCGATACACAGCGGGAAGCTGAGACGCTATTTCTCCCTGCATAATGTGAGCGATATCTTCAACACAGCGGCAGGGATCTGGGACTCATTCTGGTTCTTACGAACCTACAAACCTCAGGTACTCTTCTCAAAAGGAGGGTTCGTCAGTGTTCCCCCGGTCATTGCGGCACATCTGCTTCATATCCCTGTCATCACGCATGAATCAGACCTGGATCCGGGATTAGCGAACAGGATCATCTCACGGTATGCACAAGGCATCTGTGTAGCCTATCAGGAATCAGCGGAACAGTATATCAGAGGGGCGAAGGTCTATGTGACAGGGAATCCTGTTCGCAGAGAAGTCCTCGATGGTAATGCGGCAGAGGCTAGAAGACGCTATGGGATACCTGATCATCTGCCTGTCGTGCTCGTTCTCGGCGGTAGTCAAGGTGCGTTAGAGATAAACAATGTCATATGGCAGTGGGCGAAAGAAGGGATCGAAGGATTGTATATCGTGCATCAGGCAGGTGAGAAGACCTTCAAGCCCATAGAAGCGAAGAATTATCGTATAGTCAAGTTCATCGGGAGCGAATTGAAGGACCTGCTTGCAGCAGCAGATATTGTCATCTCCCGTGCTGGTGCCGGTGCGATCGGAGAGATAGCAGCTACCGGTACCCCTATGATCCTGATCCCAAAAGGGTTGAACAGCACACGGGGTGATCAAATACGCAATGCAGACCTGTTTGAGAAACATCATGCTGCAATTGTCTTAAAAGATGCAGATGTCACTTTAGAGAATCTGAAAAATACGGTAGTATTACTAGATGGAGATGCTGCCGCCAGGCGACAAATGGCAGATGCAGCGAAGAATCTGATACAGATGGGGGCATCAGATGCGATCGCATCAGTGCTCGAACCATATCTTCACGGAGAGAGGAGAGAGAGTATATGGCCTTAAGTACAGTGGATATCATATCATTGGTGATCATGGTTCTTATGGCTCTACGGGTGACCTTCAAGGGATTTGTGAGTGAATTCATGTCCAAAGCAGGAATACTTGTCGGTTTGGTTGCCGCATTGATGTTTACCACAGTACTTGCACCAGTAATCGATGAACGACTTCAACTGGGAAGTTGGAGCAATCTTATCGCATTCATCGTCCTGTTCTTCGCAGGCTTCTTGGTGACGAAGATGCTGGCAATCACTATCTCCAATATTCTTGAGTCCCTGCACCTTACCGCCTTTGATAATATTCTGGGGTTCGTACTTGGTCTCATCGAAGGGGCGGTCGTCATATCCTTCCTCGTGTTTGTGTTGAGGCTGCAGACGCTTATCGATATGAACTCGCTGTTTGCCGAGAGCTGGATCGTGGAGCTACTAGAACCCTTAGCCCCTTATAGCATAGATTTTGTCAAGGAGAACTTATAATACGTGTTTGAACAACTATATGGTCATGCTTCAGTTCTTGATCAACTACAAAAAGATATAGAGCAGAAAAAACTCCCTTCAGCCATACTGATCTATGGGGAACAGTATGTCGGAAGGATGACTACTGCTGTCGAGATCGCCCGTTTACTCTCATGTGAGAGGGGAGGGGACGGTGATTGTGATTGTAAGAGATGTCGTCAGCAACGGACACTGCAGGACCCCTATATGATGATTCTCACCAGTAGGGATCATCTACCGGAGATAGAGGCAGCCTATGACTCTTTCAAGCGTGAGAAGAATCATGGGACCCATATCCTCTTCATACGAAGTGTTCGGCTGCTTATCAGCCAATACCACTCAATCTTTCTTAGTGTATGTCAGGCTGATAAGAAGAAGCTCTTTGTGCTGGCATCTGAGATCGATGATGATCTCTACCAGTTCCTCTCCTCGTCGATTCATGATGAGGAGATCGAGAAGGTCATCAATCTTGCGAAGAAGATCGTGCAGAAGTGTAGAAAGTTAGCTGCAGGGGCATATAAGCATCTACCGGTCAGCTATATCCGTATGATCACCCACTGGACTCATGAGACTGCAGGAGATATGACCCGGGTCGTGATCATTGAAGGGATCGACGAGTTTCATGAAGCGGCAACCAACAGTATGCTGAAGATCCTGGAAGAACCTCCGAACAATGTCTATTTCATCCTGATCGCGAAGAATAGGAATCTCATCATTCCCACCATACTTTCGCGAGTTCGAAGCTACTACGAGGGAGAACGGTCAGAAGAATGCGAGGGTACCATCATCGAACAGGTGTACCACGATGATGCTGATGCGTATGATTCATTAAAGACGTTCTTTGCAGCAAAGCACGGTATAGATTGCCGTAGGATACGCGAGCAGGCGGAAGATTTCCTCTTCACTGCTCTCAGTCGTCGTATGATATCCCGTATAGGGATCGAGAAGATCATCACTGATATCATCAAGAAAGAACAGATGAAGATGTTCTTCACTGAAATAGCAGCTGTTCTGGAAGAAGAAGTGGAAGACGGATATATTTCGGCTGATGTGGCCGAGATCATCATGCACACGATGGCAGATCTACTCCACAAATCGGTCACATACCATCAGGCAGATGCTTTGTTGATGGAGACGTTGTATTATAGGATAGCGGAACTCATATGAAGAATTTTATCAAGAAAGCGATTCAGATGTTACCAAAACTCAACTCTGAACAGATCGAGCATCTGATAGATAAACTGGCGGAAGAGAATGAGATGCTCTCAGTCGTATTGGATTCTATAGAGGAGGGGATCATCGTCACCAATCTTGAACATAAGATCCAGCTGCTGAACAAGACGGCGAGAAGATCCCTCCCTATGAGACGTGAGACTGATGAACAGGTCTTCTGGACGGTCATCAAGGATCATGACATTGCAGAATATTTGGATATTCATATGCATAATGGCGATAAGATCCTTGATGAGGAGTTCTATGTACAAAAGGGGAAAGTGGTAGCTGTACTCTCTTTCTCTGTGTATCCCCTTGTTCGTAATAAACGTATCTTGGGAAACATCATCATGTTGAGAGATATTACTGAACAGAAGAAGAGTGATGCCAAATATAGAAGAGCAGAGAATCTTGCATCGCTCACGACCCTTGCCGCAAGTGTGGCACATGAGATAAAGAACCCACTCGCATCAATGGGGATATATCTGCAGCTGATGCAGAAAGAGCTCGATCGGGAGAACTGTATAGGGAGGGAGAGTGCTACTGAGTACCTTGATATCATCCAGGAAGAGATAGAGCGACTCAATGGGATCGTAGTGGATTTCTTGTTCGCAGTTCGTCCGATGGATACCCGCATGAAGGCTGAGGACCTGAACATGATGATCCATGAAGTGCTGGAGTTCACCAAATATGAACTTGAGCAGAGTGATATTGAATATAAGTTCGAACCGGCAAAACAGCTGCCGAAGATTGAGATGGATAAGAAGTATATGAAACAGGTCCTGTTGAATATTATAAAGAATGCCATTGCCGCGATGCCGAATGGCGGATCACTCCATGTCACCACCTATATTCAAGGGGGGATGGTCAATATTGATATACAGGATAATGGTATTGGGATCTCCAAGGATGATATGTCCAAGATCTTTGAACCCTATTATACGACAAAGGATTTCGGATCCGGGCTGGGATTGACCGTTGTCTATAAGATCGTTCGGGAACATGGAGGAGAGGTATCGCTGAATTCGCAAGAGGGTGAGGGGACGACTTTCACGGTCTCTCTTCCGCTCCCCCATGGCGAACGAACATTGATTGATTGGGAGGGATCGGCATAATGCAAATACTCATTGTCGATGATGAGAAGAATATACGTAACGGATTGGGAAAAGCTCTGAGGATCGAGGGATACCAGACAGTGTTAGCAGCTCAAGGAGAGGAAGCCTGGACTATAATAAACTCAACAGACGTGGACCTGGTGATCAGTGACCTGAAGATGCCGAGGATGTCAGGAGAAGAGCTCCTGAAGAGGATCACCTCCTCCTATCCTACCGTTCCGGTCATCATCCTTACCGGACATGGTACCATCGAATCAGCCGTTCTTGCCATGCGGAATGGAGCTTTCGATTTCGTGACAAAACCAATCAATCTTGACCGATTGATCCTCTTGGTGAAACGTGCACTTGCCAATAGAGAACTGCATATACGACATGATGCACTCAAGCGTGAAGTGGACCAACTGAAGAGACAGAACGAGTATGGTGCGATCATTGGGAAAAGTCATAAAATACGAAAGATGATGGAATCCATCAGACAGGTTGCCGATACCAAAGCTTCAGTACTGATCACCGGAGAGAGCGGGGTCGGGAAGGAATTGGTCGCAGATGCTCTGCATGAGCTCTCCTCACGATCTGATGGTCCCTACGTGAAGGTACATTGTGCGGCATTGAGTGAATCATTGCTTGAAAGTGAACTCTTCGGGCATGAGAAAGGTTCCTTCACTGGTGCGATCGCGCAGAAGAGAGGGCGTTTTGAACTTGCTGACAAGGGGACCATCTTACTCGATGAGATCGGAGAGATCAATGCCCAAGTGCAGATAAAGATCCTGCGGGTCCTGCAGGAGAAAACATTCGAACGGGTCGGTGGTGAGAAGACTATTCAGGTTGATACCCGTATCATCTCAGCGACGAATAGAGATCTGAAAGAGGAGATCCTTGCAGGGAACTTCCGTGAAGATCTCTTCTATCGCTTGAACGTGGTCAATATCGAAGTAC
>CAYYPJ010000049.1:0-13709 GCA_964473495.1 uncultured Spirochaetales bacterium | reverse complement strand
GTACTACACTCACCGCGAAATTGTTATGTGTGTAAAGCTGAGTTCACTCAGTTACATTTCTTTTACGATACTCTGTGCCCGAGTTGTGCAAAACTGAACTATCAGAAAAGGTTTCAGAGTGCTGATCTGACCGGACAGGTTGCTTTGATCACCGGATCACGATTGAAGATTGGCTATCAGGCAGCACTGATGATGTTACGGGCAGGAGCAACCGTGATTGCAACTACTCGTTTTCCTGTTGACTCAGCACTCCGGTATACCAAAGAGAAAGACTTCACTGAGTGGAGTGACCGATTGCATATCTATGGATTGGATTTACGGCATACCCCAAGCGTTGAGATCTTCTGCAGCCACATAGCTCAAACTTTCGATCGATTAGATATTCTCATCAATAATGCTGCCCAGACAGTACGTCGACCGCCGGGATTTTATGCCCATCTGATGGATAATGAGACAATGCTGCCGCATGAACTTCCTGCGAATGTACAGAAACTGCTTCTGAATCATCGAAAGTGCATCAATACAATAAACTTATCAGGTATGATTGAACGAGATACAAAACAGACAATTCCTACTAGCTGGCAGGCAAAGATGCCGGGGGTTGGACTCCGAGCATCTGCGCGACTTTCTCAAGTACCGTATACCTATGATACTGCCTTATCTACAGAGACGGTATTTCCCAAAGGAGAGCTTGATGTTGACCTGCAGCAGATTGATCTGAGAACAACCAATAGCTGGCGTTTGAAACTGGGAGAGATTCAGACAACCGAAATGATTGAGATCCAACTTGTTAATGTGATTGCACCCTTCGTGTTGTGCGATAGACTGATACCGCTCATGAAAAAGGAATATACAGGGCAAAAGCATATAGTCAATGTCTCTGCTATGGAAGGCAAGTTTATGCGCTTTCAGAAGGGGGAACGTCATCCTCATACCAATATGGCTAAAGCCGCACTCAACATGATGACACATACAGCAGCTAGTGGACTGGCAAAATATGGTATATACATGAATGCCGTTGATACGGGATGGGTAACCGATGAAGATCCGGCAGAATTAGCAAAACGCAAGCAGGACCTCCATGATTTCCAACCCCCACTGGATATAATTGATGGAGCAGCACGGGTATGTGATCCTTTCTTTGATGGAATCAACACAGGAAAACATTGGTGGGGTAAATTCTTAAAGGACTATTTTCCCATTGACTGGTAGTGAAAGAAACAACTTGAGGATCTTAGATAATATCTTTTTGGATCTGATCACACACAGAGATGGTAGTGTTTACATAGATGATTAGCTACCTGTCTTTCCCTTCGATAAAAGTACTTTTCCTGCTCTCCTG
Source organism: uncultured Spirochaetales bacterium (assembly GCA_964473495.1). Taxonomy (GTDB): domain Bacteria; phylum Spirochaetota; class Spirochaetia; order CAKZLE01; family CAKZLE01; genus JAIPFY01. The sequence continues at coordinate 12,367 of CAYYPJ010000049.1, read as the reverse complement.
ATCATAGCGAGTATATGAACTGATGTAAGAATGAGGATCAAATCCTATTAGAACAGACGTTTAGCAAAACGCATGATAGGACTGTTCGCTTTGACCAGAAGAAAAGGCGTTGTACACTTTAGTGCGATTCTTTCTGAGGCTGATGGTCGGCCCAGCCTGTGCATGTGTGGTTCGGTAATACCAAGGATCACAAGGTCGTGCAGCACGGTTTTTTCTAGAATCGTTTTGACATGATCCCGGTGTTTGCTGTTCGAAGCGATCTCACGTATCTTGATATTCGGGTTGCTGATGATTCTATTGAGAATACTATGGATATGTCCTGGTCTCATACGTACTGAATTAAAGTAGAGTGCTGTTATCGTACCGCCCTCTTTCGGCAGGAGGTATTCAGCGGTTTTCATGGCTAGTGCATCATTGACGTTTCCGAAGAGTGGCACCAGGATGGATGAGTAGGTCCTATTAGGAATATCATCTTTGGTTATGATGACATTGCAGGGAGCCTGACAGATAACTGGGTCAAGGGTGCTTCCTATGGAGAACATCGTACTGCTTTGTTTACCATGCCAACCCATTACGATCAGGGTCATATGTTTGTCTTTAGCCGTGAATATGATCCCCCGTGCGATGTTGCGGCAATATTTGATAGTTGTTGAGGAGGGGAATCCCTCCAGCATTCCCGAAGCTTTTAACAACCCTTCTTTTCCTTCGACCATGTATGATTCTGCATCAGTAAGGGCTAACTGATCAGGGACTGGGACCATGTGCAGGAGTTCCATAGCAGTTGAATCCATGGGACTCAGCTTCTTCGCCATGTCCACGAGTATCTGAACGTTCTTGGGATTAGCAATTGGTATCATGACACGATTAGATATCTTCCTGTTTTCTTTTTCATTATTTGTATCCTCATAGAGTACATGGATATCGGCCTCTGTCAGTGTCACTCGTTTTTTTGCATATACCTGATAGAACATGATACCGATCAGGATCCATGAGGGGCCAACAATCCATGCGATGAAGCTCATATGGATAAGCCAAACAGCCAATACTGCCTGCAGAATGACTGCAAGAATAGGAAACAGTGGAAAGAGCGGTGTGATGAACCCATAGTGGAGTTCATCTCCCATATGAGTTCTGACTCGTATAGCACAGAGGTTTACGAGAAAGAAGAGAAATAAGAACATAATACTTGCACTAGATGCGACGTCCATTGTCGGAAGAAATGCAGCAACGGTGATGATAATAGTTGCTGTACCAACTAATGCCCCGTAAGGAGTCTTTCGTTTTTTTGATATCCTGGCAAAGAAGGCCGGAAGCATATGATCGCGACCCAATGCATATGATGCACGTGTGGCTGAAAAGATCGTTGAATTAAGTGCAGAAGTCGATGCAAAGATAACTGTTACTGTGAGAAGAATATTACCTGCCGGAAGCAGGCGTGCAACAGCTTCACCAAATCCCTTCGCACCAAATGACCCAATCCATTTCCATGGGACCATATTAATTCCAGAAGATCCTGCTTTGACAGCTACAACAGCTGCAAAGGAGACTCCAATATAGGTGAGAGCTGCAACCGTTACGGAGATTATCATAGCTTTCGGCAGATTCTCTCTAGGATTTATCGCCTCATCACCTGCCTGGGCAATCACCTCGAATCCTTCAAAAGCTACATAAGTGAATCCCATGGTAACGAGTAAGATCCCCCAACCGTTCGGGAGAAAAGGGTCAAAGTTTGCAAGTCGTTGTGGATCTTTGATGGCGACAAATATACCGGCAGCAGCGATGAATACAAGAAAGAGCGTTTGTCCCAAGGTCATAACGGCTCCGATCTTCCCTGTCTCAGATACTCCTCTATAATTTATATAGAGGAAGACGAGTGCGATCACTATCGCCAGAGGTTTAGTGAAGAGGACAGCATTTGCTGATGAGAGCCATCCAAGAGTCTCAAAATACCGCAGAGTGTAGATAGAGAAAGTGATTGCATACATACTCCCTGCTATACTAGAAGCGAACCATTCCATCCAGCCTGCAAGAAAACTTGTTCCGTTCCCATACGCTAGTTTGGCAAAATTGAAAGCACCGCCGGCTCGCGGAATCGCAGAACTTAACTCTGCATATGACATGGCAGTGAAGAGAGCCAAGATGCCATTCAGCCCGAAAGTAAGCAGTACTCCGCCTGGTCCTGCATAATGAATAGCATTACCGATACCGAGAAAGACTCCGGCACCGATCATCATTCCCAATCCCATCATCGTCAATTGGAAAAGTGTCAGTTCTCGTGATAATTCTGTTTTGATTTCCTGCTGTTTATCGCTCATAGATGTTTGTCTTTGATGATCTCTCTCAGTGTGGTGAATTTATTCTTTTTAATGTGATTGATCCGTCGTATACTAGTGACAGCAAGAATGATGATAATGATAACAGATAATACTGTCATACTGATACCAATAAGAGAATCAGCATTATTCATGATCGTTACTCCTTATGTATGCACTATACTGAGATCTGCATGTGATGTGTATCAGCCTACGTTATGATACTAGAATATGTCAAGGTCTCTCTACAGTTTCTTTTCCAGCCATTGAATATCATGAAAAGCTTTGTGTTTATAGCCTGCTTCAGAAAATGTACCGACAAGATTGAATCCAAACTTCTGATGCAGTTTGAAAGACGAAAGGTTCGGTACGGATAGACAAGCATAAACCCTATGGACGTCGGTATCAGATAAAAGGGCAAATAAGTGTTCATACAAAAGCTGTCCGATTCCTTTTCCTCTATATTCAGGCAGCACATAGATGCTGGCCTCTACCGATGTGTTATATGCTGCTTGTGGTCGAAAAGGACTTGTTGAGGCATACCCTGTAAGGAGAGAATTCTCTGTATCAACAGCAACGAGCAATTTGCAGCGAGTGTCAGGATCATGTGCCAAAATCCATGAACGTCTATCTTCAACAGAACGTGGTTCAAGATCGAAAGTGGAGATTGAATGAGTGACATAGTAGTTGAATATCTTGGTGATCTCTTCTGCGTCCATCTTGTTCGCAAATCGTACGGCAATATTCATAATGAGGATTCTACTTCATTTTGGATAAATTGGACAAGTAGGGCAGATGCAACTGTTTGCCTGCGAATATGTACTGTGATATAGTGGGAAAGTGGTTATTTGATAGATACAACAGGCATTTTGAGGATCTAGATGATTAATAAAGAAGAAACACGAGATGAAATACAAAAATTATACTTCTCCTATACAAAAAGGCCTTGGGTCTATCCGTTTATTGTAGGATTGTCGACACTGATTGATATCTCACTGATCGTACTCTTTTATTACTTTACCTATAGTGATCAGAAGAGACTTATCCTTATCCCCTTGCTTTTCAGTCATGCAGCTCTCTCGGTAGTGTTGTTTTGGGTGAGAGGCCGATCATCCCCCCAGACTAAGAACATATCTCCCGTCATATTCCTTATCTTGCCCGGTGTCGGCGGATTGGTTTATGGAGTTTCCTACATCTCTCTCTATCGAATTGGAGAGCGGAAAGTCCAGTATGATATCAAACATGCTTATGCTGAAGAGGAAATCTTTTACAAAAAGAGTGTTTCTATAGATTTTAAGCAAGTCAACAAGATTATGGATATGTCAGGTGTGTTTACCTATTCAAATGCTATCAATAAAAAGGAAGTAATCGTAGATCTTATCTCATCTGATATTGTGAAGAACTGCAGGACCCTGAAGAAGGGGCTGATGGACAAGGATGCGGAAGTAGTTCACTATACAGCCTCTACGCTGAATTATTTAGAGAATCGATTTGAGAAGGCAATCAGAGATGCTCGTAACAAAGTTGCCGAAGAGCTGACTAAAGAACATCTTGATGAACTGATAGGACTATATGAGAATTATATTGATTCAGGACTTTTGGATGATGATATCATTCCAATCTATGTTCGAAAGGTCGTTGAAGTCTTAAAGCTGGAACTTGAAGAGTTCGGCGTTGATCTGGAAGTAATGAAGAATCTCTCACGAACTTACTTAGAACTGGGACAACAAGATGAAGCTATCGCTATACTGCGGAAGATTTCCAAAATGTATCCGAAAGATGTTGATATTCAGTTCATCCTGATGCAGTATTTCTATGAGATTGGTAATCTGACAGAGGTCAGGAATATGGCAAACACTATGAAGACGATAGATGCTGTTTTGACAGAAGAACAGAATAATTCGGTCAATTTTTGGGCTCATGAGGAGGAATCGTCTGGTGAAGCAGCAGAAACAGGAACTCTTTAGAGGTGAAATAGATCCTCGTAACCCATGTGATTGGGGGAAGAAAGGTGTCTCATTGAAACCTGACGGGAAGACGATCTGTCTCATTCTAGAGGGAGCCTATCCCTATATTGCCGGCGGTGTCTCCTCATGGCTTCAGCAACTGCTTATAGTGATGAAGGATTACCGGTTCAAGATCTTAACGATCATGGCTACGAAAGACCAGGTAACAGAGCTTAAGTATACATTTCCGCCGAATGTGATCGAATTCAGAACGATATACCTGTTTGACTTCCTTTCTATGAGACAGACTTCTAGACATAAGAAGATACATATAACCGATGAAGAACGTGAACAGCTCAAGAAGTTCATCTTCTTTGATTCATCTGTCACATGGAAGACTATCATCGAGCTTATCTGCAGGAAGGAGAAGATCGGGAATACGATAGATTTTCTTATGAGCAGTCTCTTCTTTGATGAGCTCTCTGAACTCTATACTGACAGGTATCAGGAAGAAGGGTTCACGATATTCTTTTGGACATTTCGATCGATGCTTGCGACTCTGATCTCTGTCATGCAGCAGCCGCTGCCTGAGGCAGATGTCTATCATGCGATCTCAACAGGATATGCAGGACTCCTTGGAGTGATCGCTAAACATCAGTATCACAAACCTTTTATACTGACTGAGCACGGGATCTATGCCCGTGAGCGAGAAGAAGAGATCCTGAAAGCTGATTGGGTACAGGGAATCTATAAGAAGTTATGGATAGACTACTTCTACTTCTTATCTCAAGGGGCATATGATACTTGTGATATTGCTATCGCCCTCTATGAACATAACAGCAAAATACAAAAAGAATATGGAGTTGATAAGACTCGTGCATATGTCATTCCTAACGGTGTTGATTGTGATGGATTTCCTAAACATAAAGATGCTCATGAAGGAATGAACATTGGAGCGATACTACGGGTGGTACCGATCAAGGATGTGAAGACCCTGATCAAAGCATTCAGGTATGTTCATGATGCACATGAAGACACAACCCTCTATATCATTGGACCGGATGAAGAAGAGGAAGATTATGCAAGAGAATGTAGAGAGCTTGTCACAGAGCTGGATCTTGATCATTCATGCATTTTTACCGGCCGTGTCAATATTAAGAAGTACATGCCTATGCTTGACGTCATTGTCCTGACCTCGATATCGGAAGCCCAACCGTTAGTTATCTTAGAATCATATGCATGTGCCACTCCGGTCGTCGCCTCAGATGTGGGATCATGCCGCGAGCTTGTCGAAGGAGATGGTGATGGATTCGGCAGCGGGGGGATTATCACAAAACCCGTCTCTCCCCGGGAAACGGCAGATGCCGTTATATATCTGTATGAACATCCAGAAGAACGTAGACAATACGGGTTGAATGGGTTGAAGCGGGCAAAAGTCCTCTATGACCGTAGTGCTGTTTTTGAAGCATATGATGAGATCTATCAACAGACACTCTTGAAGACAAAAGGCGAGATTGAACATCTTAGTCTGAAGTTGAAGAAGGGGTAGATATGGCAGGTATCGGATTCTCCTTACGAAAGATGTTGAAGGACGAAAGTACATACTCCACACGAGTATATGCATGGTTCCATACCGCGGTGGTCTCTGCAGGTCCCTGGATCATCAGTATCCTTACGATCAATATAGTCCTGGCATTTTCGGAACGATGGGATATCCCCTTCGCTGAACGAGAGTTGCTCATTGCGGCAATCATCTACAGTACACTCTTTTCCCAGCTGCTGACTGCTCCTTTTCAAATGATCATTACTCGGTATATAGCTGACAGAATCTATGACGAGGAGCTTGCTTATATCAAGCCGTCATTCTGGGGCATCTCGCTACTTATCTCTATTATTAGTCTTATTTTCGGTATCTGGTTCTATCATGACAAGGACCTGCCCATTGAGTTTCTCTATTTGGCTGTGATGCTCATGGTAGTTCTGTCTGTCCTATGGATTCTTATTGTTTACCAATCTACGTTGAAGAACTTCAAGCTTATTACCATGTCAAATCTGCTGGGGACCTTCGTCACATTTATACTTATCCTGTATTTTACGAATAATCCTCTGCATTTCTCAAGATTCAGTGGAACTATTAACCTGCTTCTTGCCTATTCAGGTGGGATCCTTGTCTTCATGCTATTTCTGTTGATCGGATTCTTAACCGAAATGAAGGAAGACAATGGGAAGATCTTTCACTTTGTACGTTATTTTAATAGTGTTCCAAGTCTTTGGCCAATCGGTTTCTTATACACTGCCGCGATCTGGGTTGATAATCTTATCATGTGGTTCTCGCCTATCAGTGTGAATCTCTTTGGAATTTTTCGATATGCACCATTCTATGATGTGGCGTCCTTTTATTCATACTTGACCATCTTACCGGCAGTGATGCTCTTTATGGTTCTCATAGAGACTGACTTCTATATCAAATGCAGGGAGTTCTATCTTGCCGTATTGCGTAACGGTCCCTTAAGCGAACTACAGGTCTTTGCTGATCGTATGTGGACGTCACTGCAGCAGAATATCTTACAGACCTTTGAGATACAGTTGTTTGTTACGATTCTTATAATCGTATTATCAAAATCACTGTTTCCTCTGCTCGGTGTACCAGAAGAGTCCCGACAGATCTTTGTAATCTATGCCCTTGGAGCATTTTGCAATGCTTTTATCCTTATATTTCTTCAGGTGCTTCTTTACATTGGAGAAAGAAATCGAACACTGTTGCTGATGGTTGTCTTCTTCGTCTCCAATTGTGTTTTTACGTTGTTCTCTCTCGTCTTGGGTGAACAGTTTTATGGATTTGGTTTCTTCCTTTCGAGTTTCATTACACTTCTGCTTGGATTCTATCTTATCGTGATCAGTTATAAGAGGGTCATACGTCATACCTATATGATGCAGCCAGTCTATACACGATCACACGAAAAGACTTTTGAGAAACTGGAAGTCTGGCTTGATAAACGACAGAGTGATCGGGATGCTCTGGATAAACTCTACCTTGAAAAACGTAAAAAGAAACATGACCTAAAGCGAGAGACCCCGCCGCAGGTGGAAGCAGCATTTCAACAGGGGATGAATATTGGGATTCAGGATCAGCAGCAGAGAGAAGCAGAGAAAGACTATAAGTTCTTGTCCTCACCTGATAATGCGACTGATAAAGAAGATATACCTCCTGAAAAAGATGGGAAGTCTTTTGCTGAACGGGCAGTTGATGAACTATATGATAAAGAGCAGGCTGTTCAGACCTTCACGGGATTCGTCGTTAAAGAAGATGTGAAAGAGATCAATAAGGAAGGAGTGGAAGAAGATTCCCTAGAGAAGATCCTTGCAGCCTATCTGCAGCGTGAGATCGATGATAGCGAAGAATCACATGAAGCTGCCCCATTAAATATTCTTCCTGATAAGAAATCTCCTTAGAACACAGAAGATGTGATTGACTAAGATAACATGTTCTAGTCGAGTAACTTTATAACAGCATGCGGCTTTGTGATCTTTATCATGTATAGACCGTCTCTCTTCATAGGGATCAGGGTGACCCCGTCTGTATCGATGATTGATGCATCGACTCTTAGATAGCACATAGTAGGCAGTGGCGCATTGGTAAGCCATATCTCAATCGTAGAATCTTTTTGTTTACTGTACAACTGCATGTTCTCATAGTGCAGGTATGCAAGGTATGCTTCATAATCGGTTGCAGGCTCAAGAAAGGGGAAATTACGAGTAGTCTCCTTAAGTATCTGAGTAATCCCTTTATCAAGGTAGTTCCAGTCATGCCCCTCCGAACGAATAGGATCAAGAATATCATCCGGATGAATGAAATGGTTGAATACGCCCAATTCAGCGATACCATTGTAGATATTCCACATGGTATCCGGCGAATGGATGTAACCGGAGCTGAATCGGGGGAAGTCATATGTACCGGGGAAATCAGGGTCAGGACCAAACTCCTGAATGAAGGACGCTTTTACCTTCTTTGAACCGGTATAGATACCGCTGAATATTTTCATTTCCGGAAATGCAGTAAGCACTGCCTCCTTTGTTGCTCTGCTTGCAAGATTGGAGGGTGCCACATATGTATGAAAAGCGATCTTTCCGAATTTCTTATACATTTCAGATTTTAAGTAGGTTAATGCTTCTACCATATCATCTACTGATGGCCATGGATGATAGTTGTAGAGATCGAAATCTGTTTCACCTTCAAGCAGCATAGAGTTGTGATTGTAGCCATGTATACCAAATTCTCCGTTAACCTCATTGAGCTTTCGGCCGGAATAGTTAATGGTCTCGAGATCCTGAGGATCCAGCGGTTCCATGGGTGCGATAGTATCATCATTATAGGTACCGATGATCATACCGGTAAGATGCAGATCATAGCGTACCGTAAGGTCCCGTATATCTGACCACCAGACCTCATGATAGAATTTCAGGGTATTTCGCTGGTACTCTTTGAATATTTTTGGATTGATCCCGAACGGCAGTGGAGCCGGGAAATCATCGATATTGAAGATCTTTTTGTTAAATGATGTAGCTATACCATATGGACCATGATCGAGAATATATTGAAGGAGAAGGCCTCTATTCAATTTATCCTGAAATAGTGTTGTATTCGCGAAGAGTACCGAACCTTTCCTATAGGGAATACGCCAAAGAAGTGGTGTGTCATCATCTATGGACGAGATGAGCAGTTCAGCTTTTTGTGAAAGTTTTAGTTTGATAGAGGAAGAGCTGAGCATCTTTGGGTTCACTGATACTTCATCAAGCCCGGGGAATATCGGTTCTTCAAAATGTATGCCATAGGCATCGATGAACCCATCCATTGAGGAGAACCCGCAGAACTCCTGCAGTCTCTCATCGTATGAACGTATGAGTATGTCAAGATATGAGCCTTTCTCCACATGGTCTTTTATGATATCCAGCTGATCATCTGTCAATGATTCTGTGAGCTCATTAGCTATGAGTATGCGTGAATTCATAGGGATGGATCGCAGTTTATCGGTAAGATCCTCTTCGAGAACATCAATGTCTGTATGGGCTATATGAGCATTCCTGAAGATCTCTCTCAGATGATAATAGATGTTGTTTGCATCACTCTTATTTGAGTCATAGAGAATGTAGTATTGATCATAATCAATAGGGATACCTTCAGGATGGGTCGTTTTCATTAGTTGATTCTCATTTAGTATGCTCTCCTGCGAATTGACCCAGAAGAGTTTCGGCATGAAATCGATAACCTTTGTATATTGAAGGAAGAATGCTGTGAAAAGGATTATTATGATAACAAGGAGAAATCGTAGTTTAGTCATGCATAACGGTCCAATCGATATCCCAGTGCTGAGAACAGTCGGTTCTCAACGATGATATAGTTCTCTTCATCAGTAGCGGGCAGCAGGATAACGACCCGGTTGTTCTTACGGTCATAGGCGATGTAATCAACGTTTCGAAGACTTTTCTGAAGAAGCGGAACGACTTTATCAGAATCAGCATTACCAAGATTATATGATGCGGAACAGTACGGCAAACCATACTTCTCTTTTCGAATAATCTCTTCCTGCTTTTGTCGCTCTATTTGCGGTAATTCTAACATATTAGAGTAATCCACACCCATCAATTTGAATTGTTTGTCTATTTCCAAAGCTTGATAGAGGGCTTTTGCGATCCAATCACTGATGACCTGAAAGATACTGAAGCTATACTCTGTGACGTATTCGAAATCTATTGATTCGATATCAATGATTCCTATAACTTTGTCTTTAGCTACTATAGGAGCACTGAAGATTGGTGCATCCTCTCCGGCATCCCTATTCCAGCGTACTGCTCGTTTTGTTCTGATAGCTTCTTGATACATGGGATCCTCAGAATATTTCTTTGTTCTGTTTTTATTATGTTTCTTCCCAAAGTGAATCTTCATTCTCATATATCCGTTTTTCTCTAAGGTGTAGAGAGTGACAGAGCGGGCTTTGATGAATTTGTAGAGGAGTCCGATCGATTCTGTGTAGACCTTCTCCGGATTTGTTGTCTGCAGTGAAGAAGCGATATCATAGAGCGAGAAGATACTATATTCAGCCCCGACAATCTGCTCTTTTAATTCGTTATACATCTGAATGGTCTTGCTGTAGGTGTTCTCCAGCTGATCATATTCTTTAAGTATGATCTTGTTTTCCTTCTGCATTTCATGCAGCTTTTGCGAATTACTGTCAGATATTCTACCGGAAAGATACCCTCCCAGGGTGAATATAAGAGGATACTTATAGTATTCATAACTATTGAAGAAGAGCATGGGATCGAGATCAAGATAGGAATAAGAGAAGAAATAGACGAAGGAAGAGACAAGAGAAGAAAGTAACCCAGCCAGAAATCCATGCCGTATACCAATGATGCATGAAACGATGAATAGAGGATGAAGATTCATAGTCAGAAAAGGGATCTGAATCTCTTTTACTATAAGGAATATTGCGATAACAGCGCCATAGAGCAGGACAAACTCAATGATGACTCCCCAGAAAGAACGAAAGATCTCACCGACGTGTGAAATAGCCAATGCACGATCGATAGTGCTTTGATTTAGTCCCTCATGTTGCTTCTTCATCATAACTCCCTACACACAAGAGTATACTGGATAATGGAAAGAATTGCCATAATCCTCTAGGCAGCCTCCTCGGGTTCTCCGCGTTTGACTCCGCCCATGATGAAGAAAGCGATCAGCATACAGATGCTTGCAAAGAGAAAGATAGTCCTGAATCCGAATAGATCAATGAATCCGCCTGTTATCGGCGGGGCAATGATTGATGCTAATTGAGAGAAGAAATAGTAGAGACCTGTATAGATTCCCATATCAGAATAGGTTGCCATCTGCCAAAGCATGGGGAATGAATTGGTGATGATAGCTACCCAAAACATTCCGAAGAAGAACATGAGGATCCAGAAACTTATCTGTTTAGCAAGAATGCTGAAGCCAAGCATACTTGTTACCGGATCATGAAAGAAAACGCAGAGGAGGATGAAGAAAAGTGTCATTAAAGATATACGTATCAAATGTTTCCTGCCATGTTTATGGGCAATAACCCCGGAGGGTATAGCAAAGATCGCATATGCGATTCCCACCATACCTGCAGCGATAGCTGCCGTTCCTGACGATGTCTGTAGGACATCCTTTGAGTAGAGACCAATAAAAGGAAGAACTCCCTGATATCCAATAAACCAGAAAAGCAGAGAGAGAAGAATAAGCAAAGCACTCTTGTCCCCTGAGTTGAAGATCATCTTCAATGATTGCCTGATAGGAGGATTATTTTCCTCTTCATCTGAGGTAATCTGTTTACCCCGTTTCTCTTTTACAAAGATAAAGAGCAGAATGGTAGATATAATGACCAGGATTCCTGCTATCGGATATGCAAGGATCTCCTTTGTGGGACCAATTCCCGGTAAGTTGATAGGAACATTCATCAATTGAGCAAGACCGATCGTCCCCACGATAGCGGCTATACCTCCCATGGTATTAATGACGCCGTTTGCTTCAGAACGCAGCTCTCCCGGTATGATATCAGGCATAAGAGCAACAACCGGACCACGTGCAGACTGCTTGAAGATATTCAAGAGGAAGATGGAGAGAATAAGAGCTCCAAGTGAAGTGAGTGCTGCGAATGGGATGATCCCAAAAGCAATGGCCGTAAGGGGGAGGGTCGTTATGATGTATGGCATCCTGCGGCCTATCCTTGTCCTTGTTCGGTCTGACAGTGCAGAGACGATTGGGATCAGGCAGATCGCAAAGATATTATCAAGAGTCATGATGATCCCTATCAATCCCTTTGATTCGACAAAGCGGCTGAGAAAGATTGGAATATATGTATCGTATAATGGATCCATCAAACCCATGGTGAAGAAACCAAGACCAATCATGAATGTGATTTTATAATACCCTTTCAGACTCGAAACTCTATCTTTTCGTTTTGCCATAGATCTATACTCCTGTATATATCAGTTCTTTTAACAATAAGTCCGTTGCAGCTTGCTGTCAACAATAATAGGTAATCCGTTTCTCGTGAGGGCCGGTTGATAATTCTCTTATGTCGTTTATAG
>CAYYPJ010000048.1:1528-13884 GCA_964473495.1 uncultured Spirochaetales bacterium | reverse complement strand
TTCACCCTCACTATCTGCGCACGAAATTGACGGCGTTGTGAAATACCGTCAATGCTTTTTTCATTTTGTTGCATTATATGCTTGCGTAATATCACGTAAGCCTGCATCACCAGCGTGTTTGCGCTTGCGAAAAAAAACAAAAGCAACGCAAAAAAACGAAATCCGGCAAAAAGAGACAAATCCGGACCTGAAAATCGGCGGAAAAATGGCCAAAATGAGACACTCTAAGTGTTCACACGTACACACACGTGCGCACACGCAACCGGCGTAACTCTATTGTTGCGTCGCCCAGGCAGCAGAAAAACAGCAGAAAATGCCCAGCCCGATGCTGATTTGAAGCTGATTTGTGTTTATGCTCGATGGTTTAGGGGATGGAAGTTGAGAAACTACTTGACATCATAAGGGCTAAGCTCATGTTTCAAGGGTGTTTAGGTTGCGTAAATAAAAGACTCGTGACAAAAAAAAATGCATAAATGGGGGCTAAGTTCAATGAAATCAATGACTTGCGATGAAATTGTGTCAATTCCTGAAAAAACCGAAAAAATAGAGTATGATTTGCCCTCAAAATTGTTCGCAATCCACTGTTTGCATAACGACCAGCGAATTTTTGACAACGAATTAATGCCGCAGTACACAAAATGGTCGCAAGTCCTTGATGTGCCTGTTAGTACGTTACGGAGTTGGTGGAAAAAGCGGGAAGTACTGTCTAAACTCCAGGAAGAGCGGGCTGCGACATTCTCTTCTGTACTCGCTGCGAAGCTGGAAGACCAGGCGATCCGCATATTCTCAGAGATTGAGCGTCGCGGGCTGAAGAAGATCTCGACGAATGCTCTTATCTCGCTCCTGAAGACGGACCTGACATTTTCGCGCATCATGAGAGGAAAAAGCACATCGAACGTACAGCATACACATACATTGTACACACCGCCGCGCCCGGAAAAATAGCAGTCCAGTGCAACAGAAACACCCATCTGTTGCGTCCCCCCGTGTGTGTTATCCCCATATATTGTTTACCTTTACGAGATATAGCACATCCCGATTTTCTCACTAACTACAGAATAGCGCATCATTTCGAGCAGATATCTCTCCTTCATAGCTCGCTGCTGAAAAAGAGGAACCCGCCCACATGCGGAACCGATGCAGCCACCCTTGGGTGACCCTCCCCCCCATATATATATTATTACTGCGCACGAAATTTTTAAAAAAACACATTGGGTGAAAGGGATGCGCCATGGTACTATGCTGGGGTGGAGGTTTTGGGTGTTTTATAGGGAAAGGGAGACAGAAAAGGCCAGAAGCTTGCACCGGTTTTTGCGGTAGCAAAAAACGAAAAAACGTTTTGTCCAAAGAAATTATATTTACAAACTTAAAGTAATACTTTAAAAAGAAGTTGACAAGTAACTGCGAAATAAAGTAAATAGGTCTGTGTATTATAAAAGTGAAGATGAAGCACTAAAGCGGGGCAAAATACCATGGAAATAGAACTTACTGGAAAGCAGAAACTGCTCCTCACGGCTGACGCAGACAATGTATTGTATGGCGGGGCCCGAGGAGGGGGGAAAACTTTCGGTGAAGTTGTAGATGCCTCTCTTGAAATTGGTGAAATGTACACTGAAGCTGCGGCAAAGAAGCGTAAACTTGACCTGAATAAATATCGGAGAATAGCATACGAGCCCGGCGATGTTTTTTATTTTAAATATCTGATCGATTACCCTCACTACCGAGGCGTTTTCATCCGCCAGTCACTCCCTGGGTTGATGAAAACAACGCACCCTGAGTGTATGAAAATTTTTCCTGCACTTGGGGGCGTCTTTAATAAAGATGAAAAGCAGTGGACGTTCCCGTCTGGAGCCACCTTGGATTATCGCCCTCTTTATACCGGAGATGATGCAGGTTTTTTTCAGGGGGCCAACTACCAACGAATGTTTTTTGAAGAGCTTACCCAGCTTGATCCCGATTTAGTAGAGCTTGCTATGGCAGGATGCCGTTCTGCCTTGCCGATAGGTGGCGGGTATCGCATCAAGGCAAAACGTGTAGCAACAACCAATCCGGGTAACCGAGGGCATAAATGGGTGAAAGAAACATGGGTCGATAAGTGCAAACCGGTTCCAGACGGTGATCCTGTTTATCTGGAAGAATTTGACCTGACCTACCAACCATTAAAGCCGGGTAAGGTTTATACCAATCCCGACTCAGGGGAAACTTATCTTTTCATTCCTTCCCTGGTATTTGACAACCCGCACCTGGCCGAACACGACAAATCGTATATCCGGCAACTTCTGGGTAAGAATGAGATACTGAAACGAATGTGGCTGTTTGGTGATTGGTCTGTGTTTGGTGGGCAGTTCTTTGATTGCTGGGATCCCGAGAAGCACATTATAGATGAGATGACTTTTTTCGGTGCCTCTCATGAATATGAGCTGGATGAGAAACGTAAGATGTTTGATTGGTCACCATACCAGCTGTATTTGAGTAATGATTATGGATTTGCTGAGAAAGCAGCTTGGGCTTGTGGCGCTTATGCTATACATCGGGATACGGAAGATATTATAAAATTTGCAGAGATCGTGAAGTCGAAATACACGATTCGGCAGCAGGCGCAATATACGAAAGAATATTTTAAAAAATATTACAATCTGGATGCTGAGAAAGACTTTGAAATGATCATAGCAGACCCGATGAGTTATTGGCAGCGGCGAGATAAAGCAGAGGATGATTTCTATACTTTTGCCAACGTGTATGCTGAAGAGGGGCTGTATCTTACCCGGGGTTATAATGATCGTGTGCCAGGTGCCGAGGCCACTCAGGAAGCCTTACGTATTCGTGAAGATGGTACACCACGACTGCGAACCCTGAGTAACTGTGAGGAAACCAATTCATCAATTCCCAACTTACCGGCAGACAAACACAACCTCTTGGATGTGGATACTACCACCTTTGACCACTGTTATGATGAGATGCGATATTTTTTGATGGTAACAAAGACCTGCGAACCACAGCATGGAGAATCCGACAAACCTAGGTACCAGATCAATTTAGCGAAGTTATTGGAAGAGGCGAACGAATTGGGTACCTATGAAGGGAAACCCTCACAATGGAAGGTGATATAATGCACGGCAAACAACGAAACGACAAAGACGCTGTAGATCGAGTAAAAAAGATGCGAGATGCTAGTATCAGCGGGCGTTCCGTAGCGATAGCCAATACTCGTGAAGTGAAGCGGTATGTGCAGCACGATCCTTACACGAAGGAAGAGAAAGAGTTGGCTGCGCAGTTCAATAAACCCCTTTTACGCTATAACCTCTTGGTTAGTAAAGTGATGACATTGATGGGACAGGAGCAGGCGAACCGTCGCGAGACAAAGATCTTAGCTGATTTTTCTCAGAATCAGGAGATGGCAGATATATTGCAGGCCAATTGGAATTACATCAGGGAGAAAGAGGATTTACAGCGGAAGCGGGCGCGGGCTTTCGTGGATGGGTTGTTGTACAGTACCGGCGGTTGGATTCGCCGAGTATTCGAACGTGATGATCGAGGTCATCTGACCTATTGTTACCGACTGTATGATACACTGAGTGTGCACCCTGATAAATGGTTTAAGGAAGCTGACTTGGGGGATTGTAACTATATCTGCTTTGATGATTGGATGACGATCAATCAGATACGTAACACCTTTGGTTCAGATATCTTTAGCAATGAGGAAGAATCTGCCGCATGGGAGCTCCTGGATAGCCAGATAAGCAAGGATGCCTTTGGCTCATCTATGACGGATGAGTACAAGCGAGACGACCAATATCTGGTGACCCAGTGTGAAGAGGTTGTTCGGGAAGCAGCATATCTGGTAAAAATAGATGGCCAGATAATGAAGCTGGTATCGGATGAGCTGAAGCAACTTGATAAAGAGAAAACCCCTTATACCGTACTCGATAAAACCACCGACAAACGAGTGCATCTTACTACCGTTATACTTGGAAGTGAGGATGTCGTGTTGCAGGATGTCGATTTAACGATCCCCACCAAACGTCTGAGTGCTTTTTATGTAGGGAGTTATGATTTCAACATGGAGCGTTCAGCCATTCCAAGCTTGGGATACCTGCTTTTAGACCCACAAGACCGGGTAAACAAGGGCAAGAATCAGGAAGTTGATTACCTTACTCAGACGCTATCTCAGGTGTGGCATGTACAGAAGCGGGATAAAACGGCCAAGACGCAGCTATTGAATCATCGTGGTGAACCGTTGGTCGTGATAGAAACAGAGAACATACAACGACGCCCAATAAAGGAGAGTTCTGGTGGAGATACGGGAGCCATTAGTATTATCCAGAATTCTATATCTCAGGATGGGATGTACATGGATGAGGTCAGCAACGTTACCGCTGCGATGCAGGGTAAACGAGGAAATTCCAGTGAGAGCGGTGTTCTTTTCGACAGCAAGCTGAACCAAAGCCAGAAATCAACGAATCCCTTTTATGAGATGATAGCAGCCATGGATGAATATATGACCCGTGATTTTCTGGAATGCGTCCCCTATGTATATTTTGAAAAAGACCGTGAGCTTCCTGTGAAGATAGATACTACCGGCGAGCTGGGATATGAAATGGTAAACCTGGAGATCGGTGATGAGACTATCCATGATATGCGTCACTTTGCCGGACGTGCAGTATTGGAAGATGCATCCAGTACTCCAAACCAGATAGAAGATGCGTTTAATCAGAATATTGCTTTTGCACAGATGCTAATAAACAGCGGAGCTACAATAGAAGAGATACCTTATGACTTAATAGTTAAAAACAGTAACATGCGAGATCGTGATCTTTGGGTGAAGGCCCTACAGCGGGCGCAACAAGCAGTAGCATCACGGAATGCGCATGCTGAAGCAGTAAACGAATTTGGGCAGATGGCGGATTTAGCCAAAATGACTGCTGAAAATACAAGGGAGGGAACAGGTGATTAACCTTTTGAAGATGCTGAATAACCAGTATGAATTTTTTGAGGAAGAAACAACGCCTGATGGCGGCACAATGGTTGAAAGCAGTGGGATAGAAGACCCTGGTGGTAGTACCGACCCTACGGGACAATCGGGAAATGGTGAACCAGCATCGGGAGAATCTTCGTTTTCTCCGGGATTTTTAGCCAAGGTAAAGGGTAAGAGTGTAGAAGAGCTTACCCGGATGTTGCATGAAGGCGAGCAGACAATCGGTCGTTTAAGTACAAAGGTGGGTACTCTCACCAAGACGACACGAACACCAGAGCGAGTAAAAACAGAAATTTCCGACCTGAGCAAAAAGATTGAGCGTGTGCAGGCTGGGCTGGATGAATTGGATGTAGTTATGGATGCTGATAAAGTCAGTGTCCAGCGTAGTGAGCTTAGTAAACTGAAAAAGTTACAAGCGAAGCTGAAGGATGAGGCAACCAACCTTACCATTGAATCAATGGTGACGGCGAAGTTAAACGCTGAGCACAACACTGCTTTTGCAGCAGAGAGCCGGCAGAATGTAAGCACTGAGATGGGCTTGAATCTGACGGATGATGTATGGGCTGATGTGATTAAAGCTGCCAATAAGACAGCCGACGGTAAACTAACGACCGAGGACATCCAGGGTGGATTAATGCGAGTGATAGGAGTCAAGGCTTACACCAAAGCGTTAACTACCCAGGCGGAGCAGAAGCTCCGGGATGATATACAGGCGGCCCGTAATGGTGCAGCCGTGTTCTTAGGTGGAGAGATTGGCGAAGTGGATAGCACTATTCCTATAGATCAACTGAGTCCAAGCCAGCGAGCCAAGCGCATTCGCGGAATGAGCAAGGCGGAATTTGAGGCGCATGTAAAAAAGAACCATCCGTTCTTAATAGATTAGGAGGCATAAATGCCAGGAGTACAGACAACAATGAGTGATCTGCACCTTTTCCCTGAATTTGCGGAAAAGGATGCGATAGTAGCACGGCTGATAGAGGAAAACCTCTTCTTTGCTCCCTTTATAAAGGAAGCAAAGGCCGAGCTCATAACAAATACTGATGGATCTACCAGCTGGAAAGTGCGTAAGATACCAACAGCAATAGTCGTAAGTATGGACAAACAGTTCAATGGTAGCTCCACATTTGGAGAGATGCCACTACGGAAACGGCTTACCGGTGAGTTTGCCCGTGGAGATCAGAACTGGGAAGATACCGGAGAGATAATCGGCTATGATTGGCGTCGGATGTATATTGGCGTAAACACCAAGACCATCCAGGCCAAGAAAGGCTTGATGAGTGATATGCGTGATGCTTCCATCCTGCGAGGGAACATGAAGCGTCTGGAATCTTTGTACGAAGAGAGCATCGATGATTTGAAGGTGTTTTTCAGCAGCCGTAAGAATGGTGATTTTATCAGTGCCATTTATGATGGTGCCGATGAAGGCGTGTGTACTGGGTTGGACGATTCGCCAAACGGTGTCGGATTGAAACGTGTGTTCCATCCCAACATGTACGTGAACACAGTAAGTCCCACTTCTGGTGGTGACGTGACTACCGTGGGTACCGAAGGGTATAGTAAAACCCCGGCAGAAATAACAACCGCTTTACACTCGAACTTTTCAAACATCCAGACGATGAGCGACAAATTTGTAAGTGTAATGGCAATCAAATGTAGTAAGCTGAAGATACAGAAGGCTGTGGAATACAATGGACGCAGGTATTGGCTGGCTGTGATTAACCGTCAGGTGTTGGCTCAGATGACGTGGAATGAAAAGATCAAAAATATCATAACCAATGCCACCAACGGTCAGGGTGAAAAAGGTATCTACTTTGGAGAGCTCAACTTTGTGTATGGTGAGTTCATGTGGGTGGTAGATAACCTCGTTCCCCGTGCGTGGGATAATAATACTCAAACCTTCAAGGGGAGCGATTCGTATCACGAGATTGCAACCTATGCTACAGGCAAATCCCAGTCTCCCGTTGTGGTCATGGGTGCTGGAGCTTTGGGTATATTGAACCCCATCAAGTTCACCACAGGAGCCCGTTTGTACAACTTCAACTACCTGAGTGAATATCTTGGGCTTGAAGTGTATGGATTAGGTCGTGGTGAATATGTAGCAGACGAATACTTAGCCCAGATGTACAATATTGGCAATAAAGCTGTAGGCACATTGGCTACAGCCATCCCGATAACCAACCAATACTCGGCGTTGTTCTTCGTGAATGACAGTCTGACCGTATCATAGGGAGGGAATGATGAAAGTAAGTGGATTTTACGCTGGTAAGGCCAAGAATGTACAGGAAATGGTGATAATTTCTGATCACACGTTTGATGAGCTGGTGGATCACGGGTTTACCTTTACGAACCGTGGAGCGACTGCACCCGTAACCCTTACGCTTCCCCCGGCAAAGCCGGGGATGAAAGTGAAGGGGTATGTGGGAGCAGCTTGCGATTTTCGGATGAAACCGGCTGCATGCGATTATGTAGCATTACCCAGTAGCGGAGCTTATGGGGCCGCAGATAAGTATATATCTGCTGACGCTGTAGGTGAAAGTGTAGAGCTGTATTGTGAAGAGACCGGAAAGTGGTCTGTCCGCAATTACATAGGCACGTGGACGAAAGAAAGCTGATCATGGGGCGGGGTGTAAGCCCCGCCTTACTTGATGATGTATGATACAACGT
This sequence comes from uncultured Spirochaetales bacterium, assembly GCA_964473495.1. Taxonomy (GTDB): domain Bacteria; phylum Spirochaetota; class Spirochaetia; order CAKZLE01; family CAKZLE01; genus JAIPFY01. Next base: position 6,245 of record CAYYPJ010000048.1, on the reverse strand, counting down.
TACCTGTAGGAGTGAGTATAATGAAGATGACGGTAGGATTGCCACTGTATAAGAGTAGGAAAACAGCTTGGCTTGCCCTTAGCAGCCTTTGTGCCCAGCGGGATGTAACCTTTAGCTGGGAGTTGGTAGTGATGGAAGAAGATACAGAAGACATGGTTGGAGAGGAGACTATTCGTTTCTATGAAAAGAGATTAGCTGAAGTGGGGTGTGTATCGGTAAAATATAAAAAAATAGATGAATGGATACCCCTGAGCTTGAAATGGCTTTTGCTGGCCGACATGGCTTCACCATCAAGCAAGATTTTTGTGTTGCAGGCTTGTGATGATTACAGTCAGCCATATCGTTTGGCCGAGACGTGGGAAGCCCGATTGTCCAGTGGTCTATTTGATGGTGGTTGGATACAATCGCCTTCGGGCCCTTTTTGGAATTTGCACAGCCAGAGTGCGGCCCTTTTTGATTGGGATGCCGGTGAGCAATATCATCCTTGTGCTCTGAACATAGCGGTAGCAACGAGTTTATTACGGAAAATTGACAAAACTAAAGCTACGGTTCGTCGAGGAGTGGATGGATGGCTTTATAAGCAATGCGGCTGTCCTCTTGTTTTTTGGATGAGTGATGAGCATGCTCATTTGGGAGTGTGTGTTGATGGATTAAACAAGCTAAGCCTTGGCCGGGGTGGAAAGATAGCAAGGGTAGAGCCTCCTTTTGTAAAGACGGACTGGGTGCCTGAGGGTAACCTGCCGAAGAAAATAGCCAGTTGGTTGCGTGATGTGGGGAAAACGTTAGTACCTCTGGTGGAGCGTTGGCCCAAAATAACGGTAGCCGTGGTATTTTCGCGGAATGATGAAGGAATGATACAGCGATTGATGAGCAGTATTAATAATTTGATTTATGAAAACATTGAATTTGTTCGGCTGAATAACAGGGAGCGGAAGTGGTCTATAGGTCGTTGTTTTAATGAGTTGGTACGGCAGGCATCAGGAGAGTATATCGCCTTTATCGGAGACGATGATTGGGTGATGCCGGATTATCTTACTTCTTTGATGGTAGCAAGGGCTCGTGCGATAGAAGCTGGTGATGATCCCGTTGGGATTGTGAGTAACTTAACTTTAATTGATGAGAAGCATTATTCCCATGTATCAACGGCAAGCCCCGGAGCGTGGAAGCGTGAGTATTTATTGAACCATCCTTTTGATGAAAATTTAGGAAATAAGGTAACTGCATCCATGATGAAGGAAGCATCCAGAGCCAAGCGTAACATTACGCAGGCGGCGTGGTATTATGGGTATATGTATTATCAGCATGCAGGGAACGCAAGTGGCAATCATTGGGGGAAAGATGGAGTATAACATCAAGAAACATATCGTTCGGAATATGAATGTGGGCACGATACGGGTAAAAGACCGGTATCGGGATCGTGGGCACTATGTAAACCGGACAATAATGCCGAAAGAATACGCGAAGATACGTCCGGGTAAAGGGTTGTATCGGTTTGATTTCAAATTCAATGCTCGCGAGTGTATTGAGGTGGAGCTGGATTTAGCTGAATATTTGAAAGAGAAGTATCCCAGTACCATCTATTTTGTAGATGAACTTGGTAATGAGATTCATGTACCTGATGAATTTACGCCATTGGATCATCGACAAATGATGAAGGTGGTTGGTGCGTATAATCGTGGCATGAAGGCGCTTGGACTGACAGGCTGCAACATGATGGGGAAAACCGAAGATTTACGTAACAAATGCCGGGAGATGAAGGGTGCCGGTGTAACAGTGGATTTAGAGGCTTTAGGCGTGATAGCCGATTCTGTAGATGAGTCTGGCCATCATTCTGAAGAGGGAGAAGAGTAATGAAATATTCTGAGGTGATCTCTCGAATTTTGGCGTTATCTGGCGAAGAGTACACGGGAAAAGACAGTGAGGCTCGTGACGTTTTCCGGCAAGTGGTGTCACAGATGATGATGCCCGACGAAGTGGGCAATGATGAGTTACCCGGATTAATAATAACCGAAACGATAGTTTTGGGTGAAGGAGTAAGCGAGATAATTACGACCGATTTAACCGGCGGATTGGTAAAGCTTTTGGATGTGTATGCAGACCCTGCGGACGCTGATGGTTACACCTATAAGCATTTGAAGTTGGATGATGTGCGTCGTATATCCTATGCGTCTGGATTTATGCCTCAAGGTAAGGTGATAGGATGGTGGCGTATTGGTAAAACAATACGGATGATTCCTGCCAATAGTGCTGCAGGTCGGTCAGTAAAGGTTTTGTACAAGCGAAATCCATTGGATTATAGTGATGAACCTGCTGCCGGATATTGGAGCGATGATACGGAGATGTTGGATTATCTGAGTTATCCTTTTTTGGTGGAAGCGATAAAGGCAAGTTCTTCTGAGCTTAAATCGCAATATAAGGGGCAATGATGCAAATAGATTCATTGATAGAACGGTGTATGGATAAAGTATCATCCTTGCAAGATACTACCGCAGTGTTACGGGCATTGAATGCCACCATTGATGTAATAAACAGTAAGATAAATGGCGTGTATGATCGCCGGGCTGTAGTGAAATCTGGTACGCCGGTCACTGGATACGTGTTGGATGGTAAGACGTTGAGCATGGCTGGTAGTTTGAAGGAGCTGGATCAGGTGTGGGTTGGTGGCTATGATGTCCCATGGCCAGTATATCCACGAGAGTTTGTGACGGCAAACAATGGATCGACAACCTATGCAAGAGAGGGAACGAGCAAGATCATCTTTTCACAACTTCCAGAGACACCAACAATCTATCTGGAAGGGTTGTTTTGCTTGGGCCACGTAGTAGCTTCTGATACCGAGATAGATGTGCCGAGCAGTTGGGACGCCGGCATCGCAGCTGGTACGTTGTGGGATTTGTTGATCGGTAAAGAAGGGGACAAAGAGCTTCGGGAAACGATGGGTAGTATGTGGCAGAGTCTTCTGGACGACATCAATGAATGGAGCGATCGGCGAGTACCTGAATATTGTGGACAGCTGTATAATTATCAAAACCCCGGCGGATGTATTCACCGGCCAAAGAGTTCTTTTCAGTAGGTGATGTATGAGTAATATCATAAACTTACCGATACCCCGGATATTGAATGAAAAAGCGCCGGCGGAGAATCTTGACGCTAACGAGATGCAGCTTAGTACAAATTGTGAGAGTCGGGTGCGTGGGTATATGAGTAGGCGTTATGGTTTAGATATCAGCTACATTTCTGATGGTTGGACGGCACTTTTGGCCGACGGTGCGGTAACGGGAACGATAGGTGACTTTTACATTTGGGCGTCACCAGTATTGCCTGAAGGGATTTATGATGAAGAAGTAGTGGTGGTGTATAGCAGCGCAAAGAAACTTTATGCGCTGTGGCGTACCGCTTCCGATGCTTGGTTTAGTGAAGAGGTAGTGATAGATGGTGTTTCGTTTTCCAGCCCCGTTTTTGAATTTCGTCCTGGGCGTAGTTGTCTGTTAATAACGGACAACGAGAATTATCCTTTTAAACTATGGTTTGATGCTGACAAGGAGTTACAAGCCAGCATCCTGCGGATATTGCATCCTGATGAGAAGCCGGTGTTGCGAGGGTATGGCGATACGTTTGACAGCACGTACTTTGAGGAGATAAACACTGATGACCGGCTGGGAGATTGCAGTTTAGTACAGATGTGTTTCACAGTGATAGATAAGGATGGTGCCGAAGGTAACCCCGGGCCGCGGAGTGACACATTGGTGATGCAGGTTTTTGCCAAGGATGCAGACAGCGGAGAGGATGCGCGGTGGCTTGACAAAGTAGTGGCGGACAACTTGAAACTCCCTGCCGGAATGGGGGATGAAACAGTAGCGCGGATGAAGTACTTTGGGATCTACATAAGCATGGCAAAGTTCAGTAACGGTGAGAGCTATGCGCCACTTTTGTATAGCGTGCGGGTGCCAATTTACGCGAAATATGATAACCTCGGGGTACCGATAGCGAACCAATATGTGCTTACTCAGGCTACCGACGGCAGTGTGCAAGTGAGTTATGCCAAAGTGGGAGCACCGATTGCAGCGCACATTTGCGAGAATGCCGGGATTATTCAGTTGGGTAACATTCGGAGCAGGATAAACTTTTTGTGGAACACGTTCAAGTATTACCATATGATTGAAATCAACAACCCCAATCTGAATACAATGGTAGATGCCAACATAGTATTGAAGCTGGATGAAGCTGATATAGATAATTTTGTGGTGAGTGACTTTGTGGAAAGTAGTGATGGTGGTGGCGGCGGAGGCCCTGCAATGGGGAACCATGCGCACATCCGAATATTTGATGGTGACTTGATGACGCCATTGCCGGTGAATGTGTTACGGATAGACTTGGATAACAACTTTATAACCGTGGAGCTCAGTATTCCACAGTTTACCGCAAAGCAGCAGCATTACGTGTATCTATTGTGGAATCCTGAGGGTGTAGCCGGAACAGGTACTTACACAGGAGCTCCGGTGGCATACCAAACTTTCTCCTATGGGAAGTTTTTCCAGATAGGATTTGATGATTGGGCCGAGCAATGTGTAAAGAGCCGTGTGAACCGGGTGATGCACCCTGACCATGTGATATGTACCAGCGAAGAGGTGGCTCTGCAGAAAGCTTTTAGCGACGATGAGAGCGTGAGCATAACCGTACCGAACTTGGCCAACACCAATAATTGCGGGGCGAGTGA
>CAYYPJ010000048.1:0-1428 GCA_964473495.1 uncultured Spirochaetales bacterium | reverse complement strand
CTCCCAATTCAATGTAATAAAGAACATGTATGAGAGTGATGTAAGCAAGGTGCGGGCGCTGCGAATGTTCATGCCGTATTTTGAGACTGAGATGGTTGGCATTAAGTGGTGGGACACTGAAGATGTGTTGCCGGGTGGAGACTTCAGCGATCCAGACGATTGGAATTGTGGCGATGGCTGGAGCATAGTTGGTGGGGCAGCAAAGTGTGATGGGACACAGATAACGGTAAGTGATCTGGCTCACAGGGATTTTCACCTTCGACGTAACGAGATGACGATGTTGGTAATAGATATTACGCAGGTAACCAGTGGTTGCATCTATGTGAACTACAATGCCAGCGGTGGTACTGGAGATCATCCCCGATGCCTGAACAGTGTAGCTATCCATGAGATAGGGGTTTTCAGTGATAGTGACATAGTGGTTTATTTGCGGGCATCTAGTGATTTTGAGGGGGAGATAGGATCGATAGCGGCGTATCGTCCCCGGTACAACAACAATATTTCTTTTGATGAAACGCGGGAGCTTGAATGGAAGGAGTATCCAGCGCGAGTGGTATATACAAAACCAAAGGGCATGAATGTACCGGCGTCCTATTTCCGCGATTTTAAGGAGCGTGTGGATGCGTTGATCCCGGTGCGTGGTGGTAATCAGGAGCAAGACAGGGCCGTGACGGTGGTTTTAACTCGGAACCGGTTTAGTACGTTTATTTTGGAGGGCAGCAGTGATGATTGGGCTACGAGCCCGAGTGCTGTTATTGAAGCCGGGCAGAATGAAGGTCTTCTGCAGGAAAGAGCGTGGTGTGAAATGGACGGTGTACTGTATTGGCTGAGTGAGGGAGGTTTGAAGCGAAGCCGTGACGGGCGTACTGTAGAGCGTTTAAGTGAGGATGCTGAGGGATATGACCAGGTAGATTTCGGGATGGATAAAAGCTCGACATACAGGCTTTATCCCTGTCCTGTACGTAAACAAATATTAATAGTAAAAGAAGAAGGTTAGGAGGTTTTATGGCAAAGAGGAAAGGAGCATCTCCTGTTGATGGCTTCAATAACCAGTTAGAAATGTACAGCAGTTTTGAGATAGTAAACGTGACCTTGGATGATGATAACGTGAAGATGGTTACTGTCCCTGATTTTGCAGCAGCAGCGCTGATACAAGATTCTGCCGAAGGTACAGTAGAGCTGCGCCAGACTGAAGCTGGAGCCGGCATTACGCGTAAAGAGCACCGGATCCCGTTGATAAATGTAAACAGCTTTGGGCTGAAACGTACAGATAGCTCTACGCAAACGATAGAGATCTTCTATTTGAAGTTAGCAGGGTAGGTGTTATATGTTTTTCAATGAATTTTTCGCAAACAGCGTGGCAGGAAGTAACGGCATCAACGATGCCTACGGTGTATGCTACGATCTGGACACTGGCACATTCACCCG
>CAYYPJ010000047.1:0-14002 GCA_964473495.1 uncultured Spirochaetales bacterium | reverse complement strand
GCCTGCAGGATTTACTAACGGTCCTAACACGTTCATGATCGTCTTTAGTTTCAAACTTGTTCTCACCGGTGATGCATACCGCATTGCCCCATGGTAATAGGGTGCGAACATGAAGGTGAATGCGGTCGCTGCCAATAGAGAAGATGCTTGATCAGGAGTAAGGTCTATGTTGATACCGAGGGCGCGATAGAAGTCAGCACTGCCGCATTTTGAGCTTACGGCTCTGTTGCCGTGTTTTGCCACATTGACGCCGCATGCAGCACAGACGATTGCTGTGAACGAAGAGATATTGAAGGTCCCCAATCCATCGCCGCCGGTACCGCAGGTATCAAGCAGAGGTGCATCAAACCACAGGGGTACTCGCTTATCACGAAGTACTTGGGCACAACCTGCTATCTCGTACTCCGTGATCCCCTTCATATTCAGTGCTGTCAGGAATGCTGCAATCTGTGCATCACTCAGCTCCCCGTTGGTCAACTCATCCATGACCTCTGCAGCTTCACTTCGTTCGAGGTCCTCTCCCCTCATGATCTTTTCCAGTATACCGGTCATATCACAGACCTTTCGTTTGTACTGAAGGAAGTTCTTCAAGATTCGTTTCCCCTGTTTACTAGCGATAGATTCCGGATGGAATTGCACACCTTCTATGAGATAAGAAGTGTGACGTACTCCCATGATCTCCCCATCGGATGATCGTGCTGTTATTTCCAGAACCTTCGGTAATGTCAATTCATCGATACAAAGTGAATGATACCGTACGACGGAAGGGTCTTTCGGCAGATATCGGAAGAGTCCTTCACCATCATGGTGAATGATGTCCATCTTCCCATGCATGATCCTCTTTGCCTGCACAACATTCCCGCCAAAAGCCTCACCGATGACTTGATGGCCTAAGCATATACCCAGTATCGGTATATGAGGGCCAAGTCTCTTCACGACTTCTAACGAGATCCCGGCATCCTCAGGGCGTCCGGGTCCGGGAGATATGATGATTCCTTTGGGATCCATAGCTTGGAGTTCCTCTACCGAGACTGCATCGTTTCTCAGCACACATATATGTTCTGATGTCATCTCTGAGAGATACTGAACGATATTATAGGTGAATGAATCATAATTATCGATTACTACATACATTTTTACACCTCCAAGCCGAAGCTTTCAGCCATGGCCCGTAATTTCTGATTGGTCTCTTCCAGTTCTCTCTGCGGGTCTGAATCATATACAATACCGGCGCCAGCCTGTATATAGAGGTACTTACCCTTCTTCAATCCTGTTCGTATGGTGATGCAGGTATCAACACTCCCATTCGCGTCCATGTATCCGACAAGACCTGCATACCAGGATCTTCGTTCTTTCTCTAACCGATCGATTGTCTTCATCGCCTGAATCTTCGGGGCACCTGTCACGGTCCCCGCCGGGAAAGTTGCCCGTATTACATCGGCTGCAGTCTTTCCGGATACGATGGTTCCCTCAACCTCTGATACGATATGCATGACATGTGAATATCGCTCGATCCCCATCTGTTCGCATACGTTAACGCTTCCTGGCTTACACACACGGCCAAGGTCGTTTCGTGCAAGATCAATCAGCATAATGTGTTCAGCACGCTCCTTCTCATCCGAAAGAAGTTCCTTCTCCAAGACAAGGTCCTCTTTGGTACTCGCACCTCTCCGTCGTGTACCAGCTATGGGACGGACGATAGCTCTGTTGCCCTTCACCTTCACCATAACTTCCGGAGAAGCTCCAAAGAGTTGATGTGTGGAGAAATCAAGGTAGAACATATAGGGGGAAGGATTTATGGTTCTCAATCGTTTGTATGCGGCAAAAGCTGAAAGGCCGCTCTCAATCTTCAGTCCTCGTGAGAGTACTCCCTGCAGAAGGTTCCCTCTGATGATCTCGTCCCGAATCATTTCAACCTGGTCGATGAATTCCTGATCATCTTCAGGATCCTTGATGATCGTCGCAGTCGGAAGCACGGGTGAAGATGCGAGATAATTGAAATCAAGATCATGCATACGCTGAACGACCTGATCCACTGCCTCTGCAAGATCTATCTGTGATTCATCGTAGTTGACGCCAAGGACATAGATAAGATCTGTCGCATGATCAAAGATGATATGTATATGCCCAAAGAGAAAATGTGCATCATACAATTCTAGTGAATCTCTTTTATCCCGAAACACAACAGCATCACAATGAGCGGCAAACTCATAGGATAGATACCCAATACCACCGGTCGGTATCGGTAAATCAGTGTCAATTACTTGATTTTGCGCTGCAAATACGGGTAGTACATCCAGAATATCATGAGAATCACTCCCAAAGGGGGTAGATACTCCATCTTTGAGCATAAAGATCGTATATCCCTTCTGTACGATACTAAAGGCTTCATCTAACAGCAGCAGTGAATATCGTTCTCTGCCTCTCGCTAATGATGAGGATTCTAATAGAACTCTTGCTTTGAATTTTCCTGCTAGTCCACAGGGGGTAAATCGTTCTCCAGGTATTACCTGCAGTATGCTATCGTTTCTCACTACGCTCCTCCTCTCAGGAAGAGGTCAAAAAAAAGACCCCATTCCCGGGATCTTTTATCTACACGTATACAAACGTATATTAACGTACATCCAGGGTATGCTATGATGCAAGCCCTGGGTATGTTCAGGGCTTTATTGTGAGATCTGCCACCAGTAATTCTTTTGTGATAGTCGTGTCATACCAGGTCCCTCTATAGTCATATCAAGTCCTTTATCGCTAGTTGTTTCTATTTATAGAAACGTTTCCTCCATATTAGCGCTATGATCCAAATTTGTCAATACACCGGGTTATACATTTCGATGATCATACTTCAGCTGTAGGTCGTGTAGGGATCTTCAGTCTCATCGGCAGAAAGTATACCCTTTATGGTCGTCCCATAACGGTGAACAGATCCGTAAGACTTGTATATGCCTGGGGGAAAAGCTCATTATTGGGCTGAATCTGCTTGACCACTGGATTCATCTTCTCAACCATGGAGAAATCTGAATATATCCCGGTGCCGACTCCTCCAAGCAGCGCTGCACCCATACTTGATGCTTCTGTAAGAAGTTTCGGTATCTTTATCTCACAACCAAAGATACCGATAAACTCTTCTTTAGCTTGTCTATCCCACAAGGAAGAGCATTCTCCCAGTAGATACGGAAGAAACAACACCCCGTTCGCACCAGGGACTGATGCTGCAGCAAGTCTATTGAGCTCCTCCATACTCACCCCGTCGATATTGCCTTTGAAAACCTTAGAGAACCAATTGAAGGCACTCCCAGCAGTCTGCATCATACCGCAAGACTGATAGAGACCTTCAAGGGGATGGGCAAAGTTGAAGACCCGCATCTTCTTCTCAATAAGAGGACTCTCTGAGGTCATCGAGACCCATGATGTCGAGCCCATGCCGCAGTAGGGATCACCAACATCCACTGATCCGGCATCTAATGCTGCACATCCTCCATCACCAGCTCCTATGACTACCGGAGTCCCCTCAGGAATGCCTGCCTCGATACTTGCCTGACGGTGAACGCCTACGACAACAGTGACAGCTGGTACCGCATCGGGAAGAAGAGCCTGATCGATTCCTGCAGCATCACATATGACATCAGGCCAGGAGAGAACGTCTTAAGGTCAAAGGCATTAGTACCGGAAGCATCATTGAAGTCAGTGTAGTACGCCCCAGTCAACTTAAAGCTTATATAGTCCTTTGCCTGCAGGATCTTGTGAGTCTTCTTGAATAATTCCGGTTTGTGATCTCTGAGCCACATGACTTTCTCTACGGTATAAGTCGCACTTGGACGATTCCCGGTTATCGCATAGAGTTGTCCCATTCCTAATGCATCAATCAACTGTTTCTCTTGTGCTTCGCTTCGCTGATCACAATAGATCGTAGCTTTATGCAGGGGAACCCCATCCGCATCGACACAGAGGCAAGCCATCATCTGACCGCGGCAAGATCGTTCTTATCTATCAATGCAAGTACGTATCTGGTCGAAACACATACAGCCTTTCATCAGTCTTCTGGATTCTGCTCAGCACAGTTTCCCTTGAAGAAGCTGGTTCTACAGGACGCCGTGTAACTTGTTACCAATAATCCCTCATCGTCGAACAATGTCGTTTTGGTTCCTGATGTACCAAGGTCATGGCTAATATATACCTTCGCATAGCTGCTCCAATAGCATCTCTCAGGTGTATATCCATCCTAGTATAGTATAGTCACGAGAAAAAGTGTGCTGAATACGATCAGGCAGAGCTATTCAGGCGGAAAGGTTCTACAGTACCATCATCTATCGGACCAGGATATCTTCTAATCGATACGGATCATTGATAATAATATACTCCTCTTCCTGAGTGATCAGGCCGAGAGATTTGAATTCAGAAAGCTTTCTCGATACGGATTCCCTGCTGTTGCCGAGATACGATGCCAATACCGATACCGATGTGAACAGAATCTTTGATGAGTTATCTACCGCATATTTCTGCAGCAGATATGATGCAAGCTTACGATCGATGGTTTTACAGCTGATAATCTGGTATCGCGTAATCAACTGCTGCATCCTGCGGCTTACTCCATAGAGATATGCCTGGAGAAATGCAGGTTGACTGCATGCACTGAAGATCGCATCATATGGGATAGTAAAGGCTATACCGGACTTCCTGGACTCGATCCATCCGGGATAACACTGATGCATCTGACTTGCAATCTCTCCGAAGGTCTCTCCTGCAGAGACACTTCGCAAGAGGGCTCTATTCCCTGAGGGGAGAGCAAATGAGATAGAGATCTCTCCCGACATGATCAGAAAAACCCGATCACAGATCTCATAGGGAGTATGCAGTATATGGCCGCGTTCAAGCACTATGCATTCCCCCTGTCTCACAAGTGTAACCTGCTGCTCATGCGTCAGGGTTGAGAATGGATATTGGACCGTTAAGGCGGCTATGACCTCTTCATCGTCTATCAGTATCTTCATGTTGGTCTTAGTATACCACAGAATGAGATCAATCGGTTCTGTTGTAACTTATAGCCTGCGTAGGACATACTTCTTCACATTTTCTGCAGCCAATGCAGTCATGATCTATTATGATACGCTTTGAATCATCGATCGAGGAAGTCTCTATACAGTGCATGGTACAGATTCTCTCACAGGCTCCGCATCCTATACAGTGTTCACCTTCGACTCGCATCCCATGATGAGCCATACGGGAAGTGACTGATAGTATAGTCCCGAAGGGACATATGCGGCGATGCCACAGGGCCTCTTCAAAAAAGAGCGAAACAATGAGGGAAAGACCGAGCATAGCGGGAAGTATGGGAAAAGATATCCCTCTTTTGCGAGTGATGACCATACTGCCTATGAAGAGGACGAAGAAGAGAATATTCCATACCGTGGAGGTAAACCATTTAGGAGTAAAGAACCTTTTGAGTCCGATCTTGTGCAGGATCCAACTCTCCACTCTCATGAGGGTCCCCATTGGGCACACGCTACTACAGTATACTCTCCCCCAGATGAATGATCCAAAGACTCCCACTAGCAGAAATACTCCAAACCATAGCTGAATACGCCCGAAATAGACTAATACACCGAACAGCAGTAAGAAAATGATTTGAGAGATCGTTCGTTTCCTGTTCGTTTTTCGTGTTGCACTTGTTACCATTTGACACCTCTTGTAGAGAGTATAACACCACTGGGCGGAAATTCTACGTGATGGATATCACGCTGATAGAACATATACCCGATATTGATCATACAACATCTTCGTATCGCTCTAATTGCCTGAATGCTGATTGAATGGTATGATGGATTGCAGATGATAAGAAATACATTTTTTACCAGACTCATACTATTCTTCCTGGCAATAGCTCTTTTGCCCATTGTTTTCTTGAGTATGTACTACTATACATCTGTCACAAAAACTCTGACGACCAATCTAACCAATCAGGCTGATGCGTCAATCAGCAGAACCACTGCAAATTTTGAGGAATGCCTCGAAGACTATAAACATAGATTATACCTTCTTGCCACAGACCCAACCACCATTGAAGCTCTTTCAATACCAACTTCAAAGCGTACGACCGAGATATATAAAAAGATATACTCAATCATGAAAGGAAAAATCTATGATGCATCAGCCCATATTGTAAGTCTCGACGGAAAAATCAAGTATTCGACTCATGAATTCCCTAAAGTCTATGACTTTCAATACAACAACAATGACGATAGTTTTAAGTCTAATCTCCCGGAAAGTCCGTCATCGACAATGATCTTCATGGAACGGTATATCAATAAGCGTAATAATATCATCTTGCTCAATCTTGTGAGAACGGTGACCGATAAACAGGATAAAGTGCTAGGATATGTGATTATAGATATCTTCGCTTCAACCCTAAGCAGGCTCTACAATGAAAAACTGTTCAGTGATCTTGTCCTTATTAATATGAAGACTTTGAAGGTCGCTTCACTTCTACACACAGGAGTATATGGCGATTATAGTCAATTCCCTGCATTGATCGATACCAAAGAGAGTGCGGCTAAGAATATCATTGCAAAGCGGTCTGTCCCGGGAGAACATCTTACATTGGCCGGCATTGTTGAGACCTCTTCTTACACTCTTCTATTGAAGAACATCTCATTGATCAGTTCGATTATTATGCTGATAAGCATTCTTGCAGCATTTCTTGTGTCATTCATCACGTCAAAACATATTACCAGACCAATAGACCGTCTTGTCGCAGCGATGAAGCAGGTAGAACTGGGAGAGCTTGATGTTCGACTTAATGAGAAAGTAAAGAATGAAGATATACGAATTCTAAACAGTGTGTTCAATGACATGGTGATCCAGATACGGGAACTTATAGCGCTCACCAAAGAGGAGGAAAAACAATTACGTGATGCAGAGCGGAAGGCTCTACAAGCTCAGATAAACCCGCATTTCCTCTATAATACGCTCTATACGATCAAGGCCATAGCCAAACTGCATGGAGAGAAGCAGATCCTTACGATATCAACCGAGCTCAGTAGATTACTACGCAATGCGATAAGCAGTAATAAAGAGGTGATCCCTTTAGGAGAGAGTTTTGATCTCGTTCAGAGTTTCTTGACCATTCAGAAGATACGCTTTCCCAAAAAACTCTGTTACACCTGTACCATCGAAGATGAGATCAGGAATATCTCCACACCAAAACTTATTGTGCAGCCGTTTGTGGAGAATGCGATCTCTCATGGTCTTGAGACTAAGATAACTGAATGGAGATTGTCTGTCTCAGCATGGAGAGAAGGTGATAGTATCGTGATCGTTATACAGGATAATGGTATAGGATTCTCTCCAGATAAGCTTTCTCTCCCTTCTGAGGATATTCACGATCATATTGGTATACACAATGTAAAGAAGCGGCTGGAACTCTACTACAATGGTGAAGCTTCTGTCACGATAACGAGTAAAATCGGTATCGGTACCACCGTACGAATGACATTGCCTAGACTGAAGGAGCATTGAGGTGTTTTCTATCGTACTGGTCGAAGATGAAGAACTCATCAGAAAAGAGCTTGTATTGACTATCCCCTGGGAGTCCATTGATTGCAGAATCATCGGGGAAGCAGAGGACGGGCTGGAAGGAGAACGGCTCATCCATGATCTTAATCCGGATATTGTCCTTACAGACATTCGATTACCCGGACAGAGCGGTTTGGATATGCTTGCCTCATGTACTCATCAAGCGTCGATCATCTTCACCGGATATAATGATTTCACCCTGGCCCAACAAGCTATTAGACTGGGAGTCTATGATTATCTATTGAAACCGGTCGATGAGGATGAACTGCTCACGGTTGTTTCGAATCTCTGCAGGACATTGAGGATAACGACCAATAAGGAAACTACCGACAATGGATCCCTACCGTCCGAGAAGATCATACAGGGAGATCCGTATGTGCGTCTGGCAATGGACTATATAGATACCCACTACCCTGAGGATATCAGTCTCTATTCTCTGGCAAGGGAGTTCGGTATCTCAGAGAGCCATTTGAGTCATCTCTTCAAACAGTACTCAGGGTATACATTTCTCAGATACCTGCAGGATTGCAGGGTGAGACATGCGATCATCATGCTTCAGGATCCACGGTATCAGATCACTGAGATATATCAAAGATGCGGTTTTTCTAATGGGAGTTACTTCAGTCGTATCTTCAAGCGATTCACCGGAGTGACCCCGAGCGATTATCGACGGGGTTATATACTGAAGTAGTTCACTATAATGATTCTATGAGCGAAACAAATCCAAGAAAACGAACTGCATGGATACCAAGTTGATGGGCAGAATCGATATTCTCCTGTAGATCATCGGTAAAGAAGACCTCATCAGGGGAAAATCCTTCGGTATCAATGATGTGTTGATAAAACTTTTTATCAGGTTTAGCGATTCTCATGAGATGAGAAGCATAGATTCTATCAAAGTGGTTGAGTATACCGCAGCTCTGCATCTTACTATAGTGACTTTCATAGGTATTAGTCCCGCATACCACACGATTGCCCTCAGCACGAAGGTTTTCAAGCAATTGCACCATCTCTCTATCCTCCACTGGATCAAAACAGGTCTCTAGATAGTCTTCAGTGATATGCTGCCCGAAGTATATACTATAGGAGTGCCAGAACTCTTTAGCTGACAGACAGCCGATCATCATGTCGTCGACATACTTCTTATAGAACTCGGTGAACTGCTCAGGGGTACGATGCAGCTTATGAGAGACAGCAGGAATGACATTCACATGCTTCAGGATCACATTGCCCATGTCAAAGATATAAAGTTTTGCTTGCATAGCAGTACTACTCACTTACCCTTTCCGTGATGCATAAACAGACGTTCCACCGATAAAATATTTGGATAGTGAGAAGAAAAGGATGAACATCGGGATGCTGGCAATAAAAGCAACAGCCATCATTGCACCTTCATCAGTATGCATCTCTGTAGTGAATTTTACAATATAGAGCGGGATGGTTTTCATCTTCTCACTCTGGGCAATAAGTAATGGCCAAAGCAGGTTATCCCATTGTGAACGAAAAGCAAGGATCGCTAAGGTAGCGATCGCCGGTTTGCAGTTAGGGAATACGATCTTAGTGAAGATCCCGGGCTCCGACATACCGTCCACACGTGCTGCATCCAGAAACTCTTCCGGAAAAGTGATCAGATACTGTCTCATCATGAAAATACCAAAGGCATTCACCAGAAAGGGAAGGATCAACCCCGTATAAGAATTCTGAATCCCTAATTTGGTGATTACCATATAAAGCGGGATCATGATTGCCTCAAAAGGAATCATCATGGTTGCCATGATCACCATGAACAGGAGGTTACGCCCGCGAAAATGGAACTTCGCCAATCCATATCCCGTCAAAGCAGAGATTATGACTGTAGTCACTGCACAGGTAGATGCGACGATAAGCGAGTTCATAATATTACGCACAAATATATATGACCCATCGTTTCCGGCAATAGCCTTGACGAAATTTATGTAATGGAACCCCCGGGGTATCCAGCGATACGGCATCTTCATGATATCTTTGGCAGGCATCATAGATGCTGTTATCATATAAAGGATAGGAGTCAAGGTGAATACGGCCATCATAAGAAGCAGCAGCCAAGTGAGAATACGCTGCCATTGTATAGCATGCAGCTGCAGGCTTCTTTTACGTATCGGTGAACTATGATCGATGATTTGTGTCTGCATGGTATCTCCTGATTATTTTATACTAATATGCTACTTCATCGCTCTTTGACCCCTTGAACTGCATCCAGGTAAAGAAGAGCATGATGACGAGTAGAATGATACTCATTGCACTAGCACGTCCAATCCTATGATCACGAATACCGGTATTGTATATATTCATCGTAATCACGTTGATTGGATCTTGAGGTGCTCCTGATTGAGTGAATAGATACTGGGTACTAAAAGTCTTCAGACATTGAAGCATGGACATGATCGAAACGAGTATGATCGTAGGTTTCAGCAGGGGAAGGGTTATCTTCCAAAATTCCTGCCAGGAAGTTGCTCCATCAATACGGGCAGCTTCATAGAGGGTTTTCGGTATAGAGGAGAGTCCTGCAATGAAGATAATAATAAAGTAGCCGACATACTTCCAAAAATAGACGATCATCGTAGACAACTGGACCATAACTGAATTCGCAAGCCAATTGTAATCAGTCCCCCATGTGTTCAACAGTGCATTGACCCATTGGTTAGCTAATCCGCGAGGGTCGAAGATCAGCAGCCAGATTGCTGCTGCGACTACCGAAGAGAGAACGGCGGGGGCATAAAAAACCACTTGGAAGAATTTGCCTGACCTCTTCACCGAAATGATTAAAACAGCAAAGATAAGGCTCAGAACGAGCAATGGGATAAATGTACCCAAGGTGAATACCGCTGTCGCTCTTACTGAATTCCAGAAATCCGGTGAATGTAAAAGATAACTATAGTTATCCAATCCAATAAAAGTAGGTGGATTGAGCGAGAGTACCTTTTTCTTGAAGAAACTGGTGAACAAGGCATTGAATATGGGATAAAAGTTAAAAAGAGAAAAAAAGAGAATCGAGGGAAGGACAAAAGCAATACCCCATCGAGCCTGTAGTTTCTCAATACCATTTGATTTCTTATGTTGCGTTCTCATAGAATTCCCTTATACATATATGTTCAGATGCAAACGGGGGGGGTTATTATCATAAACATTTGGATAGAACCTGTTTCATTTCTCTCATATTGAATCGATTACAAAGAGCTAATTCCCCCTTTGTAATCGATTGAAAAGCTATTTGTCGTTTAACAACTCTTGAGCTTCTGCTTGAAGAGATGCCAATGCTTTCTCGGGAGTAACTCCTGAGAGCATCACTGATTCGACAGCACCTTTGATCAATTCCTGAAGTTTTGCACTCTCTTCACCAAAGTATACAACGTGTCCACGTTCCATATCGCCGCTAAAAACATCCGAGTACGGCATATTCTTATATGTGTCTGAATTTAGAAGAACCTTGGTAGGTTGAACGATATTCACTTCCTGTAGGTATTCTTCACCATGACTTAACATGTATCCAACAAATTCCCAAGCTGCTTTCTGATGAGCAGTACTCTTCTGACCATTTACCATATAGTAGTGACCATAGTAACAAGCAGCAGTATCATTCACAGCATGCTCGAATGTCGGAAAGGGGACAACCATCCAGTCTTTGCTATTATAGAAATCCGGGTTATCAGCACGTATCCGCCCTTGCTGATATAATCCTGTCAAAGCCATTGCGACATCATTATTATCCATATTGAAGAGTTTTCTTGCATTCTTATAGGTAGGAGATCCTAGGTTCCTTCCGTTTGGTCCCCAAGCCTGCATGTACCTTAAAAATGTCAGCCATGCTTCATCATTGACTATCGCAGTCTTTCCATCATCACTGATGAGTTTTCCGCCAAGTTGTTCGACCATAGGTACCATTGATACCAAGTAGTATGGATAACGAAAATCAAATCCCCTTCTTGTTACGATATCACCGTCACGAATAATAAGTTTCTCTGAGATATCTGCCATCTCTTCCCAGGTCTTTGGATAGTCTTTCTCAGGATCGAGCCCGGCATCTTTGAAGACCTTCTTGTTCAAGTAGATACACCAGTTCGTCAATTCCAATGGCAGACCATATATCTTGCCGTTGACCGTGACAGGATCTAGAGAGCCCGGAAGATATGCATCCAAAAGAGTTGCCATATCGGGATATCCAGCAGCCTCGGCATCAACAGGAGCAACACGATCGTTTGCGATATAGGCAAACTCATCTTCAATTGACATATTGAAGATATCAGGTCCCTGATTCGCAGCGAATGCTGTAAGAATCAATTCCTGAATTTTTGTCGATGACTGAGTAACACGTTGAATCGTCACATTGGGGTGTGTCGCCTCAAAGTCAGCGATATACTTCTCCTCAATCTTCGTTCTATTAGGATCTTCATGGGTCCAGAACGTAAGGGTAATTGGTCCTTCTTCTTTTTCTTGAGCACCACCAGCGAACACGGGTGAGACTACAATAAGGATCAGCATGGCCATTAAAGCTATGACTCGTTTCATACAATTCCTCCTCTTTTTATTTCTGATTCTTTTATTCTCATGCATTTTCAGCAGCTGCGCAATAATACATTCCTGCGAATATTAACACGATACTGCTATGTACCGTATGCATTCAGAGAGACTCTATCATAGAAGTCAGAGGGAGGAAGGCAAAACAATGTATCAAGAAAAACCGTCACGTAAACAATTGGTACATCCAGTACGAGAGTGTAGTATCCATACCCTACACCCTCGTTTTCTTCTCTATGCTTTTTTATATCTATAGATACGTATACTCATCTACGAATCACTATAGTATTTCATTAATCACCATCTCCATACACTTCAATCATATCCCGGACAATATTCAGTGCATTAAACAGCGTGAATACTCCTAAGATCACACTACAGCATATAGGATTCAGACTCATAGATTGTCCTAAAGAGATTACCGATGTGGTCATGAGATAAGCTGCATAGGGTGCTTCAGTGATCATAGTCAGCCAATCCTTAAAGGCTTTGTCATATGACTGATCAGTCTCATACCAGGCGTAGACCGACATGATCGTTCCAGCTATTGCACCGGCCGATACACTGACCGCAGCAAGTGCTGAGATCTTCCCCCAAAAGAAGATATGGGGCATTGCTGTATAGACGATTGAAGAGACCAGCAATACTGTTGAGGAAACTACAAGTTTTTGAAGATCATGATAGAAATCTTCTTGATTCTCTTTAGTGATAGTAAATAACCTGGCTCCGTAGGATTCATAGATAGATCGCCGATTGTCATCTACCCGAACAAGCAAGTCAGCATAGGTATCTTCAGGCAATAACTGTTTTGCCTGGTGCAGGATTGTGTCGGTATCGGCACCAGTTGCCACACTATAACAGAAGCTGAGGTATTCACGACCATGTTCTTCTGCAAGGGTCTCTTCCACAATCCTATCTGCATCCACCCGGCCGTCTGCTGATCTCATCGTGACCGGCATATCGCCAACATACTCTTTGATCTGATCCCAATTCTCATCAATGACTTTAGAGACAACCTGTTTCACTTCCTCATCACTAACCTCTTTTTCCTCCCCTGCCGTATCAGGCCGCACAAGCGTACACCCAGTTAGCGAAATAATACTAATGATCGCTAGAATCTTATTTAACCACTTTTTCATGATTGTTTATCTCCTTCAACCTCCACGCCGATACTGGTCCCCGTCAGCACCTTAAGAACCGCTGACATGGATACCTGCCCATCCAAAATTCAGACAGAACCGCAGACGGGAATACCCTTCCACATATTCTGAGACTACTTCTAAACTGTCGCTAAACATGCCATTGACATTTCGGAGTATGAGTGTCGGTTCTATATACAGCCCATACGGTAACTGAAGAGTGAACCCACTCGACAGCTCTTGCATATAGAGATACCAATCTGAAGGTCTATCATCGCCGAACAGGCTTATTCCTTGAAATAGTGATGCTCCTACCCAAAGTCCCGCCCCTCCTGGATAATATTTCAAGACCACTCCGGTATCAAATGCTGACTTACCTTGATCAGTGATCACATAGGTACATGGTATTTCCAAAGCGAAATCCGATTGACACCGCAGAACAATCCCACCGTGTAGGTAAACATATTCTTCCCATATGGTATCTGCTGCCGAAAAGTCAACAAACAATCCCAGATCCCATTGTTCGGCCTCGTCACTATATAGGGGGAATACACTACACACCGTTAAAAATAGCATCACCGACAAGACGTATGTTTTCATGAGAGTCTCCTATATCTATATGTCTCTGCAGAGAACTATTCAAACTCTACAACTGACACTCGATAGAGACAATTATTACTATTTGGAACAAGTACAAGAGATATCTTTACCACAGGATGTGATAGGTAGGTATAGAT
>CAYYPJ010000046.1:0-14178 GCA_964473495.1 uncultured Spirochaetales bacterium | reverse complement strand
GATATATACAGGACTATATGCGATGCTGGCTTTGGGTCAGAATGTCATAACAGGTTTTACCGGCCTGCTTTCGTTGTGTCAAGCCGGATTCTTTGCTATTGGTTCGTATACTACCGCTATCTTATGTGTGACATATGGAGTCAATTTCTGGGTCACTATCCCGATAGCCGGAGTGTTAGCTGCATCGGCAGGAGCCTTGATTGGTTTGCCTACATTACGCTTAAAAGGTGACTATCTTGCTATTGCAACCCTCGGGTTTGGCGAGATCGTACGAAATGTGATCTTGAATTGGGATTCATTGACCAATGGTCCCATGGGGATCAATGGTATTCCTATGCCGATAATTTTCGGCATGACAATCAACCCCTATAAGAAATGGGGATTCCTTATTCTTGTTTGGGCCTTTGTCCTTATTTTCTATTTCTTACTTAAGCGGCTTTCTCGTTCTAGGATGGGAAGGGCTTTGGAATCGATTCGAGAGGATGAGATCGCTGCATATGCTATGGGAATCAATACAACCCTTTATAAAGTCAGTGCCTTTATGGTCGGAGCTTTCGTTGCCGGTTGTGCCGGGGCTCTGCAAGCGGCATTTACCCTATCAGTCACCCCTAATACGTATACATTCATGGTGTCAATCATGGTTCTCTGTATGGTTGTCCTGGGTGGTATGGGAAACCATAAAGCCGTAATACTTGGAGCCCTGATCATACAGTTTGCTGCAGAGTTCCCTCGACTGATTGGAATTTCCAGCACGGTCCCGCCTCAGTTCAAGCAGATAGTCTTTGGACTGATCCTGGTTGTGATGATGATATATAGACCTCAGGGGATTATCGGGAGAAAGAGGGTCTCTTATGATCAGTTGACCGGAACTATAGGACGTGGTACCAGGGGGTTGTTCCCATGGTTTAAACGTAATACCGGGAATGAGGTGAAAAATAAATGAGTTTGTTGTATACAAAACAAATCACAAGAGCCTTCGGTGGTGTCATTGCCGTCTCTGAAGTGGATTTCTCTGTTGAGAAAGATTCAATAAGTGGGTTGATTGGTCCGAATGGTGCTGGTAAAACGACCTTATTCAACAATATGACAGGAATGGATGTTCCGACATCCGGAAAGGTCTATTTCCAAGATAAGGATATCACCGGGATACCGGCTCATAAGATCTGCCGATTGGGCATTTCTAGGACATTTCAAAATATACGACTATTCAAAGAGATGACGGTCTTAGAGAATGTTATGATCGGACGACACTTCAAGTCCGGTAAAACTGCGACTTCCGGAAGGTTGGCCAATGTGATCAAGAGTTATGTACGAATGGAGAATGAAGAGAAGATCATCTATGAAAATGCCAGAAAGTGGTTGGATTTCTTTCAGTTGGATAAGTTCAGAAATGAGAGTGCAAAGAATCTTCCCTATGGGAGTCAGAGAGAGCTGGAGATTGCCCGAGCCATGGCAACTGAACCGAAATTGCTCTTTCTTGATGAACCTGCTGCAGGTATGAATCCTCAGGAGACTGTTTCTCTTATGAAGACGATTCGGCGTATTAGAGATAAAGGGGTGACTGTACTGTTGATTGAACATGATATGAAGCTTGTTATGAATGTTTGTGAATATATAACTGTATTGAATTATGGTAAGAAGATTGCTGAAGGGACGTCAATGGAGATCCAGCAGAATCCTCTGGTTATTGAAGCCTATCTGGGGAAAGAAGAATGAACGAAATGTTGTCCATAGAGTCTGTTGATGTGAAATACGGAAATATCCAAGCACTGCATGGAGTCAGTATGAAAGTCAATGAGGGAGATATCGTTTGTCTCATAGGAGCAAATGGAGCCGGGAAATCGACATTGTTGAAATCCATCGTAGGATTAGAGCCCTTGGTGAGTGGTTCTATCACCTTCATGGATACTACGATAGCTAAACCTCCGAAAGAAACAAAGCAGCATTTCAGGTTTGGAAGAGATCGTGATATACTGACAACCGATAAGATCGTCGGGCTGGGAATATCTTTAGTACCTGAAGGAAGACGAGTCTTTGCAGACATGACGGTAGAAGAGAACCTCGATATGGGAGCTTTCATGATCAGAGATGAGACACTGGTAGCGAGGAAGAAAGACGAGATGTACGAGTTCTTTCCTATCTTGAAAAGCAGGAGAAAACAAAAGACCCAATCGTTATCAGGTGGTGAACAGCAGATGATGGCAATTGCACGGGCACTGATGAGTTCTCCGCGATTATTACTGCTAGATGAACCAGGACTTGGTCTTGCACCCTTGATTATTCAGGATATATATCAGAAGATTTCCCTGATAAACCGAGAGGACGGGGTAACAGTCTTTCTTGTTGAACAGAACGCAAAGATGGCTTTACGAGCTTCTGCCCGGGGGTATGTCATGGAAAATGGTAAAATTGTTCTTTCCGGTGCAAGTGATAAGCTTCTAGAGAACCCTAAAGTACGGGCAGCTTATCTTGGAGAGTAGGTTAGTATCGAACACACTGACTTATTGAGTTACGGCGATTCCCCAAAATTAACTGGAGGTTGTGTACCATGATAGTCGAACGAAGAATGACACAGAATCCTGTGACTATCCAACAAGATATGCCGGTAGCAGAAGCTCAGAGGCTTATGCGTCAGGAAAAGATCCATCGATTGCCGGTATTGAATATGCATAACGAGTTGGTAGGCATTGTGACAGAGAAGGATCTCTTATATGCATCTCCTTCACCAGCAAGCAGCCTTGATGTCTATGAGATGCATTATCTCTTATCCAAACTTACGGTCAAGAAAGTCATGTCGAAACCTGTTATCTCTATCACCTCTAATACTGCTATAGAAGAGGCTGCGAGAATCATGGTCGATAAGAATATCGGCGGACTATCGGTGGTCGATGACGGCAGACTGGTAGGAATTATCACAGAATCTGATATCTTTAAGGTCTTCATTGAGTTGTTTGGTGCTCGTCAACGCGGTATCCGTGTGAGTATGCTGGTTTCGGAGGAACCGGGAGAATTGGCAAAATTGGCAAAAGTCATCTTTGATCATAATGGTGATATCATATCATTCGGCACATTCCTCGGCACCTGTCCTTCAAATGCCTTCTGTGTGATGAAGGTTACAGGAATCCCTGAAGATATGTTGATAGAGATACTGACACCGTTAGTACAGGAATTCAAGGATGTGAGAGAGGTCTAACAATGGATTTTGGCAGTATTCTAGATCAATGGGAATCAACGAATCAGGATGGAGCGGCGAGTAACGAGGAATACATCTCTCATGATACGAGAAGGACTGCTCGCCCATCCGTTAAGCAATTAAAGAAGATCATACCTCAAAGGACTCTTGATCTCCATGGGTATACAGTCGCCGAGGCTCAGGAAATCGTGTATGATTTCTTAGCGCAGGCAGCTGAGGATAGGCTTATTAAAGTTCTTATCATTCATGGGAAGGGATACCATTCAAAAGATGGTAAGGCAGTACTGCCTGAAACAGTCTATGCATGTCTTGATGCATCCCCACATGCCGGGGCACGCGGTGTACCAGATAGGAGATCAGGCGGTTCAGGTGCGGTCTGGGTCGCAATCAAATAAGAGACCCGCACCGTTTCTATGATGTCGGACCTCTTCCTCTGGCAATCTTGATCTCTGAATATTTCACCAAGTATTTGTTAACGTTCTCTATAGATAATTCTACCACGAGTTAAATCATATGGGGATAACGCCACACGAACCTTATCTCCGGGAACAATACGAATATAGTGTTTCCTCATCTTTC
This sequence comes from uncultured Spirochaetales bacterium, assembly GCA_964473495.1. Taxonomy (GTDB): domain Bacteria; phylum Spirochaetota; class Spirochaetia; order CAKZLE01; family CAKZLE01; genus JAIPFY01. The sequence goes on along the minus strand of CAYYPJ010000046.1, from coordinate 10,406 downwards.
CTGAGAGATGAGCAAGAATAAGATGTCCGTTTTGTAGTTCCACACGAAACATGGTATTCGGTAATGATTCTTTTACGAGTCCCTCTACTTCAATTGCTTCTTCTTTAGCCACACTTCCTCCAATTGCCTATAACACGATATTGTTTCAATCATATGAAGGCTATACAAATAGTATGGTATGCGTATAGTTTTGTCAACCTTGTCACAATAACAACAATAAATGAGTAGTACTCTGGGAATTGAGTAGTAATAGTGTGTAGTCCTGGTCTTTCCCGTTGACAAGTAGCAGAAAAAAATATACAAGATTGCATCAGGCATATCGATTTACAGGAGGATTCCCGTGGATAGAGCTTTTGTTGAAGAGATGAGGAGTGTGCTATTGATTGAAAGATCTGCGATACTGAAGAAGTTCATTTCGGAGAGCCAAGATCTGAGGCAAATTGTGAACGGGATGGATTCAAAAGACTTTGGAGACATCGCAGCAGATGATATCGCTGCAAACAAAATGGAGGCTATCAACCGACATGATTCGAATCGATTAAAACAGATTGATGCTGCTCTCCGAAGAATTCACAACAACCAGTATGGCCGATGTCTACAATGCGGTAAGAAGATACCGGAAGATAGATTACGGGCTATTCCCTATGCCGTCTTATGCATTGAATGTAAGAATGAGGATGAGAAGATTCAGCGAAGAAATCATGCATAAGCATGAATATTTATAGCATGAGAGCTGCCTTCCCCCTCAGGGGCGGCAGCCGATCCTGTTTAGCGAATATAGGGGTTGTGTTTTCTTTCATGACCAATGGTCGTCTTTTCCCCATGTCCCGGGCAGACCTGAACAGTATCGGGAAGAGTGAGTAACTCGCGCTGTATTGACTCCACTAATTGGATATGATTCCCTCCGGGGTAATCCGTCTGTCCAATAGATTCTAAGAAGAGTGTATCACCTGAAAAGAGTATCCCCTCATCTTTTGCATAGAGACAGATAGACCCTGGGGTATGACCCGGTGTGTGTATGACAGCTAAACCGGATAGTGGGATAGCATCTGATTGATGCAGTATAGAAGTCACTTCCGGCAGCTGAGAGAGGGCCTCCTGTACATAGGGCATCATCTGAGGAACAAGGGCATTTATCGTCATGAATTGCGCTTCTCTCCCTGCTTTTCCCATATTTGAGACTTCACTATGATACACATACACCCCGGCATCGGGGTATGTCTCTACGAGTTTCCCTGCTGCAAGAATATGATCAAAATGGGTGTGGGTCAGGATGATGCCGACCGGGATTAATCCTGTTTCTTGTACCGCCTGTATGATCGAATCCGGGTTATCGGCCGGGTCGATGATAAACAGGTTACTGTTATCAGTACTAAAGAGATAACAGTTTGTCTTTAAGAACCCGAGAGTCAGTGTTTTTATGATCATTTTGCTTTTGACTTCGCGTAGTTCACAATAAGAGTTCTGCCTTTGTATGTGAAACCGTTCAGTTTCTCAATGGCTTGTGGTGCCTTGTCTTTATGTACTGAGACAAACGAGTAGTTCTCAAGTGTTTTGATCGATGCGATATCTTCATTATGCAGGGCTGCTTCAGTCTTTAGAAGGCGTGCGATATCTTTGGGATACGTGCGTCTGTTCTTTCCAATACCGAAGAATAGGGTAGCAGTGTCTTCTGCCGGTATCTGGGTTCTTGAAGACCTGTGAGAAGATTTTTCTGATCCCGTACCCTGCAGGTAAGCCCTTAAGAGAAATGCTGTAACGTATCCTCGTCGATAGAATGGGACATTTTTCTTGATCATGTGCTTCAGCACATTTAGATCTTCGGGATTTGCATCTTTTTCGATCTCTTTGATAAGAAGTTGGATCTTTCCGGACAGTATTTTCTTTGATTCGGGTGTGGTGAATTGTTTGTTCATTGTGTAGTTCTCCTGGATGAATGATAAGATGTGTGAGTTATGAGTTGTTACGATAAAGTGGTGAATCCCTGGTAATGAGGGATTTATACAACTCAGACATGATGAATTCTCAGAATCATTCGACAGATCAGCATACACGATATGTTGTATCGAGGAAGGTATGGACATAGATTCTGAGAGCCGCCTTACTGAAACGGTGTAGATTGGTGCATGAGTGGTAAGATAATCAGTGAATTGGACATATCCAGTTTCCTTGGAACAGATAATCAGGACATGATCCATCTGATTCGCATAGATATAGTCAGATACTACTTCAGGATCAAGTATGGCTGCTTGATACCATACTGCCCGAGTCTGTATACCTAGATCTTTACGAGTGATGGTTTTTGGGTTGCGAAGAAGACTATTGACGGAGGGGAACTGCTCATCGTTCCTGGAAAAGGACAACAACCGGACCTTTCTGTTCAGTTTTGTAGCGATGTACAGAAGATCACTGGCAAAACTCTCGATGAATTCAGCATCATGGGTCTCAATCGGTTGTACTGTGCATACCTGCTGAAGGTGACTGACATCGATATTCTTTCTACGTATGTGATCAATCAAGCGGCAGGGTGTACTGATAAGGACAGAAGAGTTACGGTGAAGGGCAGGGATGTCCTGTCTCGGGCTCGATGAGTTCCCTATCAAAGTAGGATGGTATACCTGTTCTGATGGGCCAAGCCCATCAATAAACGCAAGTATACGGGGAATATGTTCTTGAGAGATAAGAAGCAGTTGAGAAGGAGACGAAACACTGTGAGTCTGTTTGGTATGTTTTGCCATCGACAACAGATACATGATACCTGCGATACATTCGTCGTTATGGAGAGAGAGCTCAACAAGTATATGCTTGTTACGAGTTGTAATGAGTTTTTTGATTAAACTCTGCATAAGCATAGTGTTTGAGGAGCATTGTGCTGTATCACTGATATTCATGATTTCTGTAGTTATCCCAATTGATCGTTTAGTCACTCTTCTTATATCAATCCCATACAATAGTTTTTTATAGGATATAAAGAGTCATTGGCTTTGTCAAGAAAGCTCTAATATGCTATTATGCTAAGTGAGTTTTTCTCATGTGTAATAAGGAGAGGTGTATGGAAGATGCTCGCACTAAGATTGCTGAGTATAAACATGATTGTTCTACGATTGATGATCAATTATCATCATACTTTCAACGCTATGGGCAGGTTGTGTATGAAGTGGAATCCTCTGAAGATGAACAGCTGGTAATTGATGCTCGTACAAGGGTCTCTGAATGTGAGGCTGCGGTAAAGTCTGTCAAGAAGAGTATTCAGAATATTGAACAGGCAAAAAGTGCGTCAGAGACGGCAAAAGAGGAGATCTCAAAGATCGAGCAGCGCCTTGCTTCTATAGAGTATGAGAAGAATTCTCTCTACAGCCGAATAGGAGTCATTACCTATGAAGAGTATGCAGCCGGTGAAGTTGGAGAAGAGTTTTCGTTGCTCTTCACTTCGATCACCCATCAAAATGCAGATTTAAGTCGATTAAAGAAAGAACTGAAAGAGAATGAACTACGTTATGTGGCCTCTTCCTTTTTTGAGAAGATATCTTTGAAGAGGAAGCGAAAGAAGTTAAAAGATGAGATGGAAAAGATAGATACTGCTCGTGAAGACCTCTTCAGAAATGCAGGAAAACAGATATGTAATTCTGAATTGATCAAAAAAGTCAAAAGTAAGAATGCTGCAGTGATCTCAGGAGATTTCAATCGCCTTGATCAGGAACGAGATAGGATGTATGCCCTGCTGGAATCACGGAAGATAGATTTTAACAGAAATCAGGATATCTTGAATAAGTTTGGTGTTGAAATAGATATTGCAAAGAAAGTAAGGGAGATGGATAAAAGATTACATAAAGCAGAACAAGCCTTGGATCAGGAGTATACGGCACTTGGTAAATCTGCTTTTGGTAGTGAGGTATATGCAAATCTCCCCCAGTCTCATAGTGAGATCGCAGAGATCCTCGTTGAGATAGATCGTTTACAATCAAAGCGTAAACAGGTTGGACATCAATTGAGCCAGTTAGAAATAAATCTCAAGATCCGTGAGATTGAATCGATTATCGATGTCGATCACCAAAAAGAGATCCGGGCAAAAAGTCAATTGGAGTCCTTCAGTGAGCAGCTTAAAGAGATCGATCAACGTATATTGTCAAACAGAAAGCAGATAGCATCATTAAAACAGATTCTCCTTGATGATTCACAAGAGGATAGTGGTACGAGTAGTGAGCAATCCTGACCAAAAAAAGCGTTCTCGATCATCATCTGAGAAAAAACAGTATTCAAAGGCATCTTCCGAAAAGAGCATAGGCTCTTCCCCGGTAGGTAATCATACAATACAAACAAAATCACCGTCGAAAGGGATACAACCGGAGCTGTTCTCACCTCGTGAACGAAAGCATGCTGATCAGCATGATGCAGGACTGAATCGGCCCATACACAAGAATAATCCTACTTCTCATGATCCAGCGACAAAAGACAGGAAACCTGCAATGAGTACTCCTGAGCAAGCAAAAAGAAAAAAAAGGAAAAGGAAGAAACCACGTTTGACAAAACAGGCCAGGCAGGAACGCCGTTCACTTCTTCGTTTTCTACTGGCTTTTGTCGGCATACTTGTACTGGGAATCGGCATCAGTGTCGTTTTGATTCAGGTTCGATCCCGTTCTGTCGGGAATGTCATAGATTACCAAAGATTTGTTCAATCTGATGTCAATACGAATCTTGCATTTGTTCAGGCACTTACTCCTGCAGCAGTGACATCAGCTATGCGTATTGGTATCTATCGGGAAAACCAAATGAGTGATCATTGTCTCATCACGATACCTCCCGGGACATCAGTCCCTACTATCTGTACCTGGTTGGAAGATGCCGGGGTCATTGGTTCCCAAAAAGCAGAAGCGCTTGCAATATATCTTGTACAGCAGGGGATTGATAGAGAGATCAAGGCCGGGATCTATCTGTTCCCTCAGAATATTGATCTGGAGACCGCTGCACTGATCCTGATCAAAGGGTTCTCTGACTGGGCGGTATTCTCATTCTCTGACGGGATGACAATTGATCAGATTGATGCCTATCTCCATATGCGGGGGATCACTTCTCGTGGTGATTTCATAGCGGCTGCAGATAAGGTAGTCTCTGAATGCGATGGTAGTTTTGCAGAGGGCTATTTCTACCCGGAGACCTATGTGGTCTCAGTTGACAAAACAGCAGCAAGTTTATTGGCACGAGCGATGTATGATACCTGTTTAACAGAGATAAGTCCCTACTATGAAGCAATAGAACAGCAGGGACATACGATTGACGAAGTAATGATCATTGCTTCGATGATTCAGCGGGAGACTGCCGATCCTGATGATATGCCATTGATCTCAGGGATTATCTGGAACCGAGTTGCTACACATATGCCTCTCGGGATCGATGCGACGACACGGTACGAGACCGGTAATTGGGATCGACCGATAACCACCTCCGAGCTTCAGGCAGACACTCCGTATAATACCCGAAAGCGACCGGGAATACCTCCTACCGGTATATCGAATCCGGGGCCTGCAGCTATTGAGGCTGCAGTCTATCCTGAGAAGACTGAGTATTTTTATTATCTTCACGACAGATCAGGTCTTATCCATCCTGCAATTACCTATGCAGAACATCTTGAGCATGTTAAGCGCTATTTACGATGAATATTTCTCTTCTCATGAGATAGCAGGTAAGGTTCTGTCCTCTCTGTTTTATTTGTTGACAAATGAAACTATTGATACTAATATACTAATAGGAAATGAAAGCACTTTCACACCAATGGCGATCCTTGGTTTAGGAGTTCATATGAATAGAATCCCCACAATATATGATGTAGCGGAGTGTGCTCATGTCAGCATAACAACGGTATCAAGATTCTTGAACGATCCTGATAAAGTCGCTCCGAAGACACGTATCAAGATTGAACAGTCTATGAATGATCTGCACTTCATCCCTAAGGCCGAGGCAGTTGCCCGTGCACGGAAGGGTACCAAACGTATAGGGATACTATCACCATCGCTTACGGCACAATCATTCGTACAGCGATTTGCCGGTGTACATGAGATACTTCGACCCAGAGAATATGAACTTGTCACCTATGGTGTCGACTCCCTACGACAACTTGGAGGGTATCTCTCAATGCTGCCGGTCAGCGGAAGGATTGACGCTCTGATTGTATTAGCACTTCCTATCAATGATAAAGATGTTGAGAGATTCTCTCTGCATGGAATTCCCCTTGTCGATATCGAGGTAGCTCATAAGGGAGTCTCAAGAATTGTTATTGATGATATGTATGGGGGAGAATTAGCGGCAACCTATCTGATTAGTAAGGGGTACAAACAGCTTGGTTTTATGGGGGAAAGAGGTGAACCTATCTATAGTCTTCATGCAACGGATTTACGATTGAAAGGGTATAAACAGAAGCTTTCAGTTCTTGGATACCCTATGGAAGAAGAACACATCTGTTTTCATGAATACGGGATGGAAGAAAGTATAGCTGCAGCCCGTGAATTTCTAGCAAAGCCCTATAGACCTGATGCTGTCTTTTGTGCATCTGATTACCAGGCTATAGGAGTGATCAAAGCTGCGAGATCCTTGGATATCAAGATCCCTGAACAGTTAGGAGTTCTGGGATTCGATGATATTGATATTGCAGACTATATGGAGATAAGCACGATACGTCAGTCATTGAATCAATCCGGTCAGCTGGCAGCATACATGGTCATAGACATGCTGAAGAAAGGGCAAAAAGAGATCAGAGAGATCAAACTGGAACTCAATATTGTTGAACGCCATACGACATAGTCAATATTGAGGAAATAGGATAATGAAGAACATACACTTACTTGACAGAATAAGAACGCATATCCCGCATCGGGATGGTGGTATGCAGTGGACAGTGTTCTCTGAACGATTAGATAGTAACTTTGAGAAACTCTTCACCTATCTGAAGGATCTCTACGGAACTGATGATGACTTTCTCTACTTCCTTGAAGACCTCCTATCAGATATGTGGAAAGCAATCCAAAGGCGGCCGGAGTCGCTGATACAACGAGATAAGGATCACGACGCAGAGAGCCAGTGGTTCATGTCCAATGAGCTTATAGGAGGCGTCTGTTACGTTGACCTATTCGCGGGAGATCTGCAGCAGCTTCTTCACAATTTGGATTACATCGAAGAGATTGATATTAACTATCTGCATATAATGCCGGTATTCGCATCCCCTGAGGATGAGAGTGACGGGGGATATGCCGTATCGAGTTACCGAAAAGTAAATGAAAGACTAGGGATCATGGATGATCTTCGGGAGCTCACAATCGAACTCCACAAGCGGCATATTGTACTAGTATCTGATTTCATCCTGAATCACACATCTGATCAACATCAATGGGCGCAGAAAGCTCAGCAGGGGAATGCATATTATAAAGATTTCTACTTTATCTTTCCAGACCGGGTTGAACCTGATCAATATCAAAGATGTCTTCGAGATATCTTTCCTGAAGTACGGAGCGGCAGTTTTACCTATCATAAGAAGATGGATTCCTGGATATGGACGACATTCAACTCGTTTCAATGGGATTTGAACTATCATAATCATGAGGTTTTTCTTGCGATGGCTAATGAGATGTTCTTTCTTGCGAATACAGGGATTGATGTACTTAGATTTGATGCGATAGCGTTTATCTGGAAAGAAAAAGGTTCTTCCTGTGAAAGTCTCCCTAAGGCGCATACCCTGGTAAGAGCTTTTAGAACGCTTGCACGGATCGCGGCTCCTTCGCTTGTCTTTAAATCTGAGGCGATCGTACATCCTTCTGAGGTTATCTCCTATATCAACCATGATGAGTGTGAATTATCCTACAATCCATTGTTGATGTCGACCGCTTGGGAAGCGTTGGCAACACGTGACCCTAGTCTTTTAGCTAGATCGGTCCGCAGCCGATATCGGCTGAATAACGGCTGCTCATGGGTCAACTATATCCGTTGTCATGACGATATAGGATGGACATTTGATGATAATGATGCCTGGGCTCTAGGTGTTGATCCTCAGGAACATAGGAAGTTCCTTAACAGTTTCTATACTGGGAGTTTTCCTGGAAGTTTTGCCAGGGGATTGCCGTTTCAAAAGAACAAAGTGACAGGTGATTGCCGTATATCAGGAACCTGTGCTTCTCTTGCCGGTCTCGAGAAGGGTATACTCCTCTCTGATCAGAAAGAGATCGATTATGCGATATCCAAGATAGGACTTCTCCATGGGATCGCATCTACGCTTGGGGGAATCCCTTTGATCTATATAGGAGATGAGCTGGGAGTATGTAACGATTATAGCTATCGGGATGTTCCTGCAAAGGCCTATGATTCTCGTTGGGCCCATCGCATCCCCTTCGATTGGGATGCTGCTGAGCAACGGAAGATCAAGGGAACAACGACGTATCGAATCTTCACCATGATTCAGCATCTCATTAAAGTGCGTAAGCAATTGCCGGTTCTATCGATGGGAACAGTATACATCCATAACATGGTACGGCCGCATCTTTTCGCATATGATCGTTTGGATGAGAAGGACTGTGTCACGATCATAGCGAACTTCTCAGACTATGGTACTCTTTTGGATAATGAGAACGTAGTCCATCGGGGGATGGTCTATCGGGATCATATCACTGAAGAGTCAGTACGGAATGGATATATGATGAAGCCTTGGCAATTTATGGTGATACAGGAGTGTGAGAATGAATGATGTATGGCAGATTGTAGAAGAAGGATATGATCCTGAGATCACCGCAAAGCAGGAGAGCCTTTTCACCTTGGGTAATGGGTTCTTTGGTATGCGCGGATTCTTTGAAGAGCGAGCGGCTGTATACCATGCTGGTGTTTTTATCAACGGATTCTATGAGCTCGAGCCGATTACCTATGGAGAGTCTGCCTATGGGTATGCCGATATGAACCAGAAGATGATAGATCTGCCTGATGCACGATATGTTGAGGTCTATATAGATGGGGACCCTGTTCGACTTGATAGCGGAATAATCCATCACCAAAAGAGGGTTCTTGACATGAGAGAGGGGGTTTTGCGGCGTGAACTCGATTGGGAGAGTAATAAAGGTTCTCGTGTACTCATCCAATGGGAATCTTTGATCTCCTATACGCATATGCATGTCGGTGCTATACGGGTGACGGTCACACCCCTTTCATGTACTTCTGTAGAGATCCATTCATCGGTGGTGATGCCCCTGCAGCGTGTAGTAGACGTAAACGACCCTCGAGTCAGTGCAACGTCTGATCACCAGGCTCTGCAGCTGCAGCATATCTCCTATGGGGAGGATGCTCCATATGAGATCGCAGCTGAATGGAAGACTCGTCGTAGTAAGAAGCTTCTGTTCTGTGGAGCGATCCACACTGATATTACCGCCGAGATAGTCTCATGGGAACATTCTGATGATGAGACATGCTCTCGATTGATCTGTTCATCTCAACAGCATACACCGTTAACGCTGACAAAATTCTTTCTCTACGACATGGGTGATGTCTCTGAACAAGACGGCGTAAAGCGTGAGTTCTTTGATCTTCTCATTGAAGCGTCGGCCTTTAGTTATCAGGAGTTCTTTGATGAGCAGAAACGCGTGTTGACAGATTTGTGGGAAAAGATCTCTATTGAGATCCCTGACGACAAACGAACCGAACAGGTTCTGCGTCTCAATATGTTCCAGCTTTACCAATCGGTAGGCAAGGATGGGAAGAGAAGCCTTTCTGCGAAGGGAATAACCGGGGGAGGGTATGAAGGACACTACTTCTGGGATACCGAGATATATGGATTACCCTTCTTTATCTATACACAACCGGAGATCGCAAGAGGATTGATAGCCTATCGTATTTCTATAATACCTCAGGCGCGAGAACGCGCTGTTCAAATGAGCCAGAAAGGGATCCTCTTCCCCTGGCGAACCATAAACGGATATGAGTCATCTGCCTATTATCCTGCAGGGACTGCTCAGTATCATATAAATGCTGATATCGTCTATAGTCTCATGACGTATCTGTATATTACTGATGATCATTCAATCATGTATGCAGGAGGAGCAGAACTTCTCTTTGAGACAGCCCGATTCTGGTATGATCTCGGATTCTTCAACGACCGTAAAGTAGGGGCTTTCTGTATTGATGAGGTGACAGGTCCTGATGAATATTCAGCATTGGTGAACAATAATTTCTATACAAATGTTATGGCTCGGTACAATCTTCAACAGGCTTATGCATTCTATATGAGAGCTCGTAAAGAATATCCGGATCTTATAGATCAGGTGACTGAACGTATAGAACTGAAGGAAGATGAACCTACATGCTGGAACGAAGCCGCACAACAGATGTATATACCGTTCGATCACTCGTTAGGCGTTCATCCTCAGGATGAGTCATTCTTG
>CAYYPJ010000045.1:0-14228 GCA_964473495.1 uncultured Spirochaetales bacterium | reverse complement strand
ATAATAGACTCGATTAACTCGTAAAACAAGCTTATCCACTAGCCAGAGCTCAGAGAGTTTAGTGCATCTAGAAAATATGAGTTAAAAGAATTCATCTTAAAGAGATCTTTACCATGGTACAAACGACTGTATTCTTTATTGCTCAATGTACTTGGAAAAAAGTATTTAGCAAGTAGGGACCCTTTTATATTTGTATCCTTCTTCTTAAATGCTCTTTTGTAACTCTTCCATTTTATCCAGTTGTTCCCATGAGAACTCATTCCTACCGAAATGCCCATATGAAGCAGTCTTTTGATATATCGGTTGCAATAGATCAAGTGTTTCAATGATTCCTGAAGGAGAAAGATCAAAGACCTTTGTTATTGCATTAACAATCTTTCTTTCCGGAACCTGTGCTGTTCCAAACGTATCAATCATGATACTTATAGGATAAGAAACTCCTATTGCATATGAAAATTGAATTTCACATCGTGTACACAACCCTGCTGCTACTATATTCTTTGCAACATATCTTGCCATATATGTTGCTGACCTATCCACTTTTGAAGGATCTTTCCCACTAAAGGCCCCTCCGCCATGTCTTCCCATACCACCATATGTATCAACTATGATCTTCCTTCCAGTAAGACCTGTGTCACCTTGAGGTCCCCCGGTAACAAATCTTCCTGTTGGATTTATAAGGATCTTTGTTGATTCATCATACATGCCTGTAGGTTCAAGTACTGGTTTTATCACGTATTCTTTGAGGTCATATACAATTTGATCATAAGTAACTTCTGGATCGTGTTGATGAGATATAACGATTGTATCAATCCCTATGGGTCTTCCCTCTTGATACCTCATGGTGACTTGACTCTTGGCATCAGGCCTCATCCAAGGGATAGTATGAGCCTTTCTTAATTCAGCAGCTTTTTGAAGAAGCTGATGACTATACATGATAGGAGCCGGCATAAGTTCAGGAGTTTCATCACATGCATATCCGAACATCATTCCCTGATCTCCGGCACCTTGTTCTTTATAGAGGCCTTCACCAACCGATACACCTTGCGATATATCCAATGATTGTCTGTGAATCGTATTCAGTATTGCCATTGATTTATAATCGAGACCAAAATCCGGATTTGTATAACCGATTCCCTTCACTACTTCCCGAACAAGATCCTGTAGAAACACATAGGCCGTTGTTGTTATTTCTCCACCTACAAGCACCATACCGGTTGTCGTAAAAGTCTCACATGCCACACGAGAGAACTTGTCTTCTCTAAGACATGTATCAAGTACTGCATCCGATATTTGGTCACATATTTTATCAGGATGCCCTTCACTCACTGATTCAGATGTAAAGAGATATGTTCTATCTTTATTCATATAGCTCCTCTCAAAAGTTCTAAGGAAATTTAGTATACATATTCAATAACGTTTTTTCTAATACAGAAGTGTATATAATAAATCATATATCATTTCTCGTCATGAAAAGTATAGTTCTGCAATAATAACTTTCTTTTGCTTTGATGTTCAACACTTCAACGGCTAGTACTATACAAAAATATGTATTAGAAATGCTTAAATTCTAACCACCTTAACATTTCTTCTTTAATCAATCAGTGTTCATCTTTGTATTGTATCTTTATCAGAAAATAACAAATAGCGTTGTAATATAGAGATAATAAAGGCTGTAATATGTGTAGCCTTTATTATCTCTATATTACATCAGAAAAATCAGAGCAAATCCTCTCTACTTGAATTCTTGTAACTAATTCTTACTTGTTTATAGAGTCCCTCACCCTCACTTTTTGTATCAACATCAATAACATCATTAAGTGCTGTATGTATCAAACGTCTTTCAAAGGGGTTCATTGGTTCAAGAAGTTTTGACCTTTTTGTTTTTTTTACCTGTACAGCAGTTCTATAGGCCATTCGTACAAGTTGTTCCTCGTGTCTTATTCTATAATTTTCTGTATCAACAATAACTTTCTTTGTATTGTCTATCTGTCCGGCAAATACATTCGTCAAAAGCTGTAGTGCGTCTAGATTCTTTCCTTTTTTCCCTATCATAATTGCAGAATGAGAGGATAGTATGTTAAGCCCTAGCTTATTATCTTTTCTATATGCGACTTGCACATCTGCAGAATACCCCATCTTCTCTATCATGTTCGTTAAAAACTCAATAACACTCTTTTCAAAATTTTCAGTACTTTGCGCAGTCTTCGGCTGTATTATCTCTGTTTCCTCATTTACCTCATTATCACCATGCAGATGAATTCTTATCTTTACATTACTCTTCCTAAAAAACCCTCTTTTCCCGGGATCCACAATCTCTACGTCAAAATTCTCCCTATCAAGACTGAGCTTCTCAATAGCCGCATTGATAGCTTCCTGCTCAGTCTTTCCTTCAAATTCTTTTATCATATATTATCTCCTTAGAGCCATAATTTCCTGTATATTATTTTCTCCTTTAATGAATCATCTCTTCTTATGTTTTGGTTTAATCTTGTTCTTTGTATTCTTCCTTTTTTTCACAATCTTCAATTCAGGATGAGTCTCCTCTTCTTCTATTTCATGCACTTTGATTTTATTAGTGACTTTCTGCTGAAAAATGGTAAAGAGGTTCATTACAGACCAGTAAAGTATCAACCCTGATGGTGCATTATACATGATGAAAAAGAACATAATCGGCATAAAATAGATCATCATTTTATTCATACTTTGCGTTTGATTAGTCCCGGCAGTCGTTGATTGACTCTGTTTCATAGAAAAGACCATAGATATAACATAAAGAATGGGTAATAATCTTATATCACTTCCAATAAAAGGGATGGAAACCGGAGCAAAATTAAAGATAGAATCAGGAAGAGACAAGTCATCGATCCACCCGGGAATAAAGACAGCCCCACGTAATTCAAAGTGTTTATTCAAAAGCCCATACAATGCTATAAAAATGGGAAACTGCAAAAGCATAGGAAGACATCCGCCTACCGGATTAACCTTTTCTCTCTTATAAAGTTCTGCCATCTCAGCATTCATCTTGTTCTGATTGTCTTTATATTTTTCTTTTATTTCCTCAATCTTTGGTGAAAGTGTCGCCATCTTCGCAGTTGAATCATAAGTCTTCTTCGTAATAGGGAACAGCACCACTTTAATAAGAATAGTCAAAAGGATTATTGCTACACCATAGTTCGGTATGATTGAATAAAAGAAGGCTAATAACCATTTAAGGACATTCTCCAACCATCCAAGCCATATACTTGAATCAACAGCTTTATCAAGTTGAAGATCTGATAATCCAAACCCGTTATCCTCTGCATTATTATAAATAACAAGATTTTTCTTCAGTACCGGTCCCATATAGAATCTGAATACGTCAATATTCGCAGAACTTTTTATTACCGGCCTAGTAAAATATATCTGAGAACCAAGAGGAATACCTTCAACATTTTTTTGTGTCAATGTCACTTTATACGGTGTAGCATCAGGTACTGCTATCACCGTGAAATACTTACCGGTCAAAGATGCCCAAGAAATAAACTCATCTGTTGTATATTTGTTGTTTTTTATTTTTGCCTGTTTTTTCTTTCCATCTTCATACGTATAGAACTTTCTATATTTATACTTTCCATCAAGTTTTTCATGAAATTCCGGGCCTATCTGTGGTTCATAAGCTAAAGTGTAAGCATATCCTTCATAATTCAATGGAATAATCTTATTCACACTGTTCTCAAATGATACGTATACTTCAAACAAATAGTCTTTTTCACTAAAAACAAACGTCTTGCGAACGGTAAAATGTTCTTTTGATGGAAGACCATCTTCATCCAGAATTGTAAAATTACGATAAAATTCGATTGTATACTCGTTTTTCATCGTATAATTAAACGTGCAGGTGACAGGTTTCTCAGTATCATTACCAAAATAAAGATAAAAAGCAGCTTGATCATCCGTTGAATTAAAGATCATTTCAACAGGGACATTATTTTTATCATGGTGTTTCTTCAGCTTCAGACTGGTAAGTGCTGCTCCTTTGGTAGTAAAGACAGCCCTAAATACCTCATTCTCAATTATAATATTATCATTTTTAGGGTCTTGATTAATAGGTACTACAGAACCAGGAACCCCGGATTCATAGATAAGAGTAGAAGGAGTATTTGATCTGACAATTGAATCTTCTAATTTTGGTTCTTCTACAGTGGTTGTCTTCGTTTTTGTGTCTGATAAGATTTCTGATGTAGGGATTTCCGGCATAAAAAACATGCTTTGAATAGAGAAACCAACTGTGATTATTATGACTGAAAGAATAACAGCCAATAGGGTTCTTTTATCCATATTTCCTCCTAAAATTCTAAAATGAGAAGTCTGAACAATTAAAACATCTTTCAAGGATTAGAAATATGGAATATATAAAAAGAAGCGGGTCTATTAAACAAACAGACCTGCTTTCCCTATGAGTTCATAGAATTGTTTTCTACGTTCATTGTAATCATACACTCTTCCTGGATATACAATACAGGCTAGATCATATCCTACAGTAAGTCGAACCATTTCTGTCCTGAAGAGTTCTTTCAGTTTTCTTTTTACAGTATTCCGTTCAACTGCATTCCCAAACTTTCTTGCTGGTATGACAATAATGCGAGAATATCTCAGATCATTCTTCGTATATACCAATCTAATACCACGTACTGAAACAGTCTTTCCATCCTTAAAAACACGACTTATGTCAGACTTTTTCCTGATAATCTGATTTTTAGTAAGGCTTTTTCTCATCTGCAACAGAGAGTTTTTCTCTACCTTTCTTTCTTCTTCTAGCTAATACGAGTCTCCCGCCCTTTGTTTTCATACGGGCTCTAAACCCAAATTTTCTATTTCTTTTTACTCTACTCGGTTGGTAAGTTCTTTTCATTAGGATATTCTCCCTTATATCATCGCTTTCGCGGATTTTTTCAAGTATGCATAAATATACATCATCGAGTGCCGAAGTATACTGTTTCATTATGTACTTTGTCAACCCAGCACGGGTAGTATTCGTTGTATGTTCAATTCTGGATATTCAACATGTATCTTTCTTAGTATACTACGTTTATATAGATCTATCATTTGCATCCATCCAGGATGATCCACACTTATAATAAGAGTATTTCCTTCCAATTCCTGTATATGAGAATGAGCAGCTATGTCTGATCCAGCAATTTGTTCCCAACTTTTGAACAATAATATAACATCCTTTTCTTCATCAATATGGATTGAAGAAAAAATATCATTGATATAATCAGCTGCTTTTTTCATATACGTGTATAAAATCCCTCCTTCACAATATATGAGATACTATCATAAGTACCTTGCTTAAAATAGGATTCATCCGGAAGAAATGTAAAGAATGCTTGATCATATGCCGTCAAATATGATAAGAATCTTTCCCTTTTTTTTACATCTAATTCTAACAACACATCATCAATTAACAGTATAGGTTTATTCTTCGTTGTATGTTCATATATCAAAGCTTGAGTACTCTTTAAGCACAAAGCAGTAAGTCTTATTTGTCCGGTAGATGCAGTTGATATAAAATTGCGACCATGTTCTATAAATCCATATTTATCCCTGTGTGGTCCTGTTGTTGTCATTTCATATCTTTTGTCTCTATCGATAGTTGATTTTAATATATCAAGTATGTCTTCAATACTATCGACATTCTTCCAAGAAGGATAATATTTGATTGTAGGTTTGATTCCGTCTTCAGATACTTTTTCATAGATATCAGGGAATATCTCATTACATCTTTGAACAGTAGTGACTCTTTTTTTTTGTATTCTGAACCCTACTTCAGCTAATTTATTATCATATATTGCAATAATAGATTGATTCTGATGTTTAAGTGCTGCATTACGTTGTTTAATAATACTCGTTAATAATCTAAGATCATCAATATAATCTGTAGTAATAAGATAATTTGTTTGATCAAAGAATCTTCTTTGATCTACGGGAGAACCTTTTACAAAGTTCATATCCTCGTGTGAAAATATAATACATGTACAGATAGATAAGAGTGCTTTTCTATCCTTTACTTCTGAATTGTCAAGAAAAATCTTTCTTTTACCGTCTTTGATCATGATCTTTAGGATATGTCTTTCAGCATCATTATTCACTTTAGCTATTAAAGACATTTCTTTTTTATCAAAACATATTATATCTTTATTGGATCGAGTTCTAAAAGATGATCCGTAGCAAAGGATATATATTGTTTCCAAGAGGTTTGATTTTCCCTGTCCATTTTCTCCGATCAATATAATGTGTTGATGATCGGTATCAATAAGATTATTACAGAGGTTCCTAAAGTTATATGTCTGAATAGACTCAATAATCATTAATCTAGCTGCATTGGCATTATTATATGAAAAAAATCTTTCTCAGGAAACGGTCCAAGATTGATAGCTCTATTTGGTTCAGTAAAGCTAATACATATCTTTTCATCGGTGATGACTTTTAAGGGATCAAATATATAACTATAATTCAGAGCAATCTTTACCTTATCTCCAAAGTATTCACAAGGTATTTCTTCTTTTGCATTTCCAAGATCACTTTCTTCTGAAGATAAAACAATATGTTCATTATCAATCTCAATGAAAAGACGTTGTGACTTTTGTTCAACAAAGAGAAATACACGTTTTAAAGCATCATATAACATCTCTCTATCCAATATACATTGAAAACTTTGTTTTTCAGGTATTACACGTTTATAGTTTGGAAACTGTCCATCTATAAGGGTAGAAGAGATTTTATGTGAATCAAATTTAGCAAATATATAATTATCATGAATCGCTAATTCTAGTTTAGAATCTCTTGTACAGAGTTTTTTTATGAGATTGAGAAATTTAGGTGGAATAATAATTGGCTTGAAAGACGGTAATTCATTTTCCATTACTCTGTTCATATAGGAAAGTCTTCTGCCGTCAGTAGAAACCATAACAAGTCCGTCACCACCATTCTCCATGTAGACTCCATTGAGAAAGTATCGTGTGGAATCATCTGACACGGAAAAGATTGTTTGATTGATCATTGCAATGAAATCATTGCTGGAAATAGAAAAGTAGAGTTGATCATCACATATTTTCATCTCAGGATATTTATCAGAACTGATACTCCTTAAATTAAAATCAATCTTTTGGAAAAGAGGATGTATAGTAACTCGATTTTCAAGTTGTTCTATCTCTAATTCTCCGTCAGGAAGTGATCTTAATATACTAAGAAATTTGTCACAATAGATGGTAGTACTGCCGGGTTCAATGGTATCAACAGGGATTTGTGTCTCAAAACAGACATTGATGTCTGTAGCTTTTATGGTCAATATATTATTTGCTGTTATGAGAAGAACATTTGATAGAATAGAGAGTGCATTTCTAGATGCAATGATATCTTGAGCGATCATGATTTCATTTAATAAATTTTTTCTTGAAGATGTGAATTTCATATTTGCTCCTCACTATGGTTAGTATAATATATATTAGTAGTAGTAGTAATAGGGCCTGTATATAGTGTGCAAGACTTGAGTAATGTAATATACAAAAATATTTTATATGTATTTTTGTATGTGTATAACCATGTTTTTTTATCCACAATCTATACACTCTATTAACAACTATATCATATTATCCACAATTTATTGATAAAAATCCACAGGTTATACAAAGGTTATTAAGAAGTTATTAACAGGTATAATTATTGATGTGGATAACATGTTGAAAAGTGGTAATAGTTTAATTATAATTATATGTATAATCAAGAGATATAAAATGTGTATTGAACATATATTCTACTATAACTGGATTTTTTCCTAAAGGTCAAAAAAGGAACATCAAGATCCTCTTTTATACTCTTTTATTGTTCTTATAAGTTTTTGAATTGTATTATCCAGAGATGGGTCTGATTGTATGAGACTTTCAATTTTTTGACATGAATGCATCACTGTGGTATGATCTCTTCCCCCAAAATCATATCCAATTTCTGTGGTAGAAAAATCAGTCATATTTCTTGAAATATACATAGCTATCTGTCTAGGAACAGCTATAGCACGTGTTCTCTTTTTGCTTCGCAGTTCAATGTAGGAAAGATTAAAATAGTCAGAAACCACTTTTTGTATGGTCTCTATCGCAATACTGTGATCTCTATTTAATGAATAGGAATCTTTCAATTGCTCTTGAGCGATTTGTAGAGTGACTTCTTTGTTTAATAATTTAGAGTATGCAATTAACTTTATAAGAGATGCCTCAAGATCCCGGACATTGGTATTTATGTTTTTACTAATGAATCCAAGGACCTCATCCGATATGACGTAATGATGATTTACACATTTCTTACGTAATATTGCTAATCTCGTTTCATAATTAGGAGGCTGCAAGTCTACATTAAGACCTCTTTCAAACCTACTGCGTAACCTGGCGGTAAGTCTTTTCAATTCGGAGACAGGTCTATCGCAGGTAAAGACCATCTGCTTATTAGAATCATACAATTCATTGAAAGTATGGAAAAGTTCTTCTTGGGTTGATTCTTTTCCCTGAAGAAAGTGAATATCATCGATCAATAAAATATCAACTTTTCTATATTTATTTTTAAATAAATGTGTTTTTTTTTCCCCTATAGCCTGAATGAATTCATTGGTAAAAGCCTCTGCCGTAACATATGTTACTTTCATTTCAGGTATATGTTCAGTTACATATCCTCCAATAGATTTAATAAGATGTGTCTTCCCGAGACCGACGCCTCCATATATAAGACATGGGTTGTAAGCAGTACCGGGATTCTTTGCTATCGCCATGCAGGCATTAAAAGCAAAAGAACTATTATCACCAACGATAAATGAATCAAATGTATAGTTAGCATTCTTTTCATATATTACATGGTTTGTTTTATTATTGGTTGTTTTTATTTGTAATGACGGCCTGTTGGTTTTTTCTTGTACTTTTAGGATACGTTTTTTTATAATGAAATCTATAGATATTTCAGATCCGGAAATATCATGGAGTGTTTTTAGTATCAGGGAACTATATCTTTGTCTGATCTGATCCATCACGAATTTTGAGGGAACGGCAAGTAAAATAGTATCTTTCCTTGATGAATCATAATCAATGCGGGAAAACCAAGTCATATATTCTTGGTCATTCAGTTCAATCTTTATTTGGGTTAATACTTCTTTCCAAAAGTCGTAGTAATTATACTGGGTCTTATTCATAAGAAGTATTGTATATGAGAGAAGAAGGAATGACAAGAATTTAGAACAATTTGTACACAGGTAATATGAGCTTTATCTTTGAAAATGAGAATATTACCTACAGGAGTGGCTGATATAATGAAAATTCTAATTTGTGAAAATTACCATAGAGAGTATTTTTCATAAAAATTATAAATACAAGTAAAGAAGTTAGAATAAATCATATGCAGTTAATTCTTATACATCTCTTCTAGGTTGATTTTCACGGTTGAATCTCTGATATTGTTTACTTTTTTCATACAAACCTGTATACTTCCGTGATTCTTAATAAATATAGGGAAAATCATATGCAAACAAACTATTCTGCTCAGGACATACAGGTCTTAAAGGGCTTAGAAGCTGTACAAAAAAGGCCGGGAATGTATATTGGTTCGACAAGTTTAGAAGGACTTCACCATCTCGTATATGAGGTTGTTGATAACAGTATAGATGAAGCTTTGGCCGGGTACTGTAAGAATATAGAAGTAAAAATTAATAAAGATCATATTATTGAAGTCTTAGACGACGGTAGAGGTATTCCTGTAGATATACATCCAATAGAAAAGATCAGTGCCCTGGAAATTGTTATGACAAAACTCCATGCAGGAGGTAAGTTTGATAAGCACAGTTATAAAGTTTCCGGAGGATTACATGGTGTTGGCGTTTCAGTTGTAAATGCTCTTTCTGAATGGTGCGAAGTTCGTGTGTTTAGGGATGAGAAAATTTATTTTCAAAAATATAATAGAGGTATTCCTGAGAATCCTGTTGACGTGATAGGAGATACTAATTTACGAGGGACTCAAGTAAGATTTAAGGCTGATGATTTGATCTTTGAGGAAACTTTATATAGTTTCGATGTTCTTGCTAAAAGACTTCGAGAATTAGCTTTCCTGAACAGAGGGATTAAGATCAATATTATTGACAATAGAGGTGAAGAGAGACATGTAAAAGAGTTTAAGTTTGATGGTGGACTAAAATCCTTTGTCATCTATTTAAACAAGAGTAAGAAACCACTGCATGCTGAGCCTATCTACTTTGAAACAGTACGCGATAATATAAATTTAGAGGTTGCTCTGCAATATAATGATGGGTACACTGAGAATATTTTCTCTTTTGTTAATAATATAAACACGAGAGAAGGAGGAACTCATCTAATTGGATTCAAGACTGCACTTACTCGTATCATAAATGAGTATTTTAAGAAATCTAAGTATGCAAAGAAAATCGATTTCTCATTTTCCGGAGATGATGTTCGAGAAGGGATTACAGCAGTGATCTCTGTAAAAGTACCGGATCCTCAATTCGAGGGACAGACAAAGACACGATTGGGCAATTCGGAAGTAAGAGGGATCGTAGAATCCTTGGTGAATAAAAAACTTTCAGATTACTTTGATGAATTTCCTGAAGTGATAAATGTGATATTGGAGAAAGCTGTACTTGCTGCAAAAGCAAGAATGGCCGCAAGGACGGCTCGAGACCTTACAAGAAGAAAATCTTTTTTAGAAGGTTCCGGCTTGCCTGGTAAACTCGCTGATTGTAGTGAGAAAGATCCTAGTCTCTGTGAAGTCTATATCGTTGAGGGTGACAGTGCTGGTGGAAGTGCTAAGCAGGGAAGAAATAGAGAATTCCAGGCTATTTTACCTCTTTGGGGGAAAATGCTGAATGTAGAAAAGGCCAGAGCAGAAAAAGTACTATCAAATGAGAAGCTCATGCCTATTATCACCACTATTGGAGCACATGCAGGAAAAGAGTTTGACATCGAAAAAGTCAGATATCATATGATTATCATAATGGCCGATGCCGATGTTGATGGATCCCATATTAGAACACTTCTCTTGACCTTCTTTTTTCGATATATGCCGGAACTCATTGAACATGGCTATGTCTATTTAGCAATGCCTCCGCTGTATAAGATTTCTTATGGTAAGACTGCCAAGTATGCATTTGATGAAGATGAGCGAAATCGTATAATACTTGAGATGGGGGTTACCGAAAAAGATGCAAAATCAAATATTCAGCGGTATAAAGGTCTTGGAGAGATGAATCCTAATCAGCTATGGGAAACTACTATGAATCCGGAAACACGTTGTGTGAAGCAAGTTAAGATGGAGGATGCTGTTGAAGCAGATACTATATTCTCTATGTTAATGGGAGAAGATGTTGAACCAAGACGTAAGTTTATAGAGGAAAACGCTTTATTGGTTTCTAATCTAGATGTTTAATAGTATATAAAGGGTATGTTTGTGAGTGAAAATGAGATGAGACAAAGGGTAATACCAGTTGCTATAGAAGAGGAGATGAAGGAAGCCTACTTAAATTATGCAATGTCGGTAATAGTTAGCAGAGCACTTCCTGATGTTCGTGATGGATTAAAACCTGTTCACCGAAGGATCTTGTATTCGATGCATGAGATGGGATTACGTCATGATAAAGCATTTAAGAAATGTGGACGTATTGTCGGTGATGTTCTTGGTAAGTATCACCCTCATGGTGATCAGGCAATATATGGATCACTTGTGCGATTAGCACAGGAATTCTCGATGCGTTATCCAGTCGTTTGGCCGCAGGGAAACTTTGGTTCAGTAGACGGAGATCCACCTGCAGCAATGCGATATACTGAAGCAAAGATGAATCGAATAGCTGAAGAGATGCTTAAAGACATCAATAAAGAAACTATTGATTATGTACCAAACTATGATGATTCATTGCAGGAACCGGTAGTTTTACCAGCAGCTATCCCTTATTTGCTAGTCAACGGTGGTAGCGGTATTGCTGTTGGTATGGCAACGAACATACCTCCTCATAACCTCGTTGAAATCTGTGATGCGATTACAGCATATATTGAAAATCCTGAAATCACTTTTGATGAATTATGTGAGATTGTCAAAGGACCGGATTTCCCTACAGAAGGCATTATTCGTGGAAGAAGCGGGATTTTAAAGGCTTATAGAACGGGAAAAGGAAAGGTTGTGATTCGTGCTCGATATAGTCTTGATACATTGAAATCCGGTAGAGATGCTATAATCGTTACGGAATTGCCATATCAAGTGAACAAGGCAAACCTCATTAAGAAAATCGCAGATCTTGTTCGTGATAGACGTATTGAGGGGATAGCAGACCTGCGTGACGAGTCAGACCGCGACGGTATGAGAATGGTCATAGAATTGAAGAGAAATGCTGTCCCTAAAGTATTGATCAACCAGTTGTTTCTTCATACTTCGATGCAGACTAACTTCAATATTAATAATCTAGCCCTTGTGGAGGGGCAGCCTGAATTGTTATCCTTAAAGGAAATGATTCACTATTATGTCAAACACCGTGAAGAAGTTATCATGCGAAGAACGCAGTATGATCTCCGCAAGGCGGAGGAGCGTGCACATATCCTTGAAGGGTTGAATATTGCGCTTGAAAATGTGGATGAAGTGATTAGGATCATAAAGGCATCTGAGAAGATAACGATTGCAAATGATAAACTGAGAAAAAGGTTTGGGCTTTCTGAATTACAGGCAAAAGCTATATTGGATATGAAACTGCAGAAACTTACCAGTCTTGAGACTCAAAGGATCGTTGATGAGTTGGAAGAACTGCATGGGAAGATTGTTTATTTTAAGGATATCCTCAGTAGTGAACAGAAGATCCTTGGAATAGTGAAAAAAGAGATTATAGAAGTCTCTGATAAGTATGGAGATAAGAGAAAGACGGAAATAGTTCCGGAAGAGATTGGTGAGATGAATATGGAAGATCTCATCAAAGAAGAGAAAGTCGTAATTGTTGTTTCAAACAAAGGATTTATTAAACGTGTACCGGCCTCTGCATACAGAAGTCAGAGCCGTGGCGGCAAAGGTTCTAAAGCGGCAAAGCTTAGAGATGAGGATTTTGTTGAACATCTATTCATTACATCTACGCATGACTATGTTATGTTTGTAACAACAGCAGGAAAAGCATATTGGATAAAAGCGTATGAAATCCCTGAAGGGAAAAGGACCTCAAAAGGGTCACACCTAAAAGCTATCTTAGCAATATCTCCTGACGAGGATGTAACGGCTATCGTATCATTTAAGGACTTCGATGAGGGGACCTTTATTTTTATGGTAACTTCTAGAGGGATAGTGAAGAAGGTTGAATTACCATTATTCAAGCATGCAAAAACCAGAGGGATTGCTGCGATCAAATTAGACGAAGGCGACCGTCTTATAAAAGCATTATTAACAAACGGTGATAATGAGGTTATGTTATTCTCTCGAAGAGGACTTGGTTTACGCTTTAAGGAAAATATGGTACGAGCCATGGGGCGTGCTACAAGAGGCGTGGTTGGAATGAAACTTGCTCCTCGTGATGAGATTGCCGGTACTCTTCTAGTAAATCAGGAAGAGAAGATATTGGTCATAACCGAGAGTGGATATGGGAAAAAAGTTGAATTTGACAGTTTTTCCCCTCATTCCCGAGCGACTAAGGGGCAGATATGTTATCGCCTTTTTGAAAAAACAGGAGAGGTTGTAGGGGTTATTAGATTAAATGATCAACATGATTTTATGTGTGTTACGCTTATGGGACAATCTGTTCGTGTAAATGCTTCACAGATTCCTGTTCAAGGGAGAAATACTGGCGGTGTAATAATTGTTAATATCAAAAAGCCTGACAGGGTAGTTTCTATCGCTTACACAGAGAAAGAGGAAGAAGAAAAGATAGAATAATTATCATGTTTCACGTGAAACAATGAGCGAGCCGGTCATAGTTGATCGGCTCGCTCATTGTATGAGAGAAGATGTTTTCTTGAACAATGGTTATAATCTTTCTTTACAAGTGTTAATTTGGTATATCCTAGTAGCTCGTCCCAAAAGTATTGCTATATATTTTGGTAATAAGAAATATATTATTATATTTTACAACCTGAAAATCTTGAATTTTGTACATAGACCGTGTTATTCGACAGATGAGATCCCCTAAATATTATCTTTAAATAGACTTATTAGTTTTTTTGCTCTTGAAGTCTTGG
>CAYYPJ010000044.1:0-14769 GCA_964473495.1 uncultured Spirochaetales bacterium | reverse complement strand
ATTCACATAGGGTCCTGCAGCTGATAGAGTCCCGGCAGGCCGCTGGGCATCATCAACAAGTCTCTCCACAACTGCCGCAGCTATCTTAGCCGGAGAGGTCTTGAACTGTTTTGCGAAACTGAAGAAAGGAATAGCTATATCCCCCATCTCCGGCTTCGGAGGTCTCTGGAGAAGAATATCACCGGCAGGGATCTCTGCCGGAGAAAGCCCCTGCTGTTCCGCCAGCTTAGTCATCACCCCATGTACAGCCTCTTTCCACTGCATTCTTATATCTTTCATCTTTGTATCTTATCCTATCTATGATTTTCTGCTACTATACTCTTCATTATTATTTCTTTCAATGAATACCTATATGAATTCAAGAAATGTACCGGTCACCAACTCTCCCTCCATGGAAAGCCTTACTCGACAGGCTCTTCCCCGAATCGTCGTCTCATCTTCAGGCAATCCGTTCACCTGAACTTTCAGATAATTCGCGGTGACCCCATGAACAACGGATCCGAAGATACCTTCTAGAATGACTTCACTTGTTAAGCCGTCCCAACGTCTACAGTACTTCTGATACAACTCGGAAGAGAGTATCCGTATCTCTTTTGCTCTTCGGTCACGTATATACTCCGGTACTTTTGGCTTCACATGATACAACGCCGTCCCGGGTCTTGGAGAAAAAGGGAAAACATGAACCCTGCAGAATCCCTGTTCACGCAAGAATTCGATAGTCTTCTGATGATCCGATTCGCTCTCCCCGGGAAGTCCTGTTATAATATCAGCAGCAAGGAATGCATCCTCTTTGACGGCCATCAGCTTACCAATCTGTTCAGCGGCACGTGCGACAGAATAGTGTCGATTCACCGAAACAAGCATAGTATCCGAGGCTGTCTGCAGCGGTATGTGAAAGTGCGGCTGTATCCTCGAGTCTCGACACACTTCAATGAGTTTGTCGGTGATCATATCAGGTTCCAGCGATGAGAGCCGTATTCGTGTCTTGTTTGATCCCTGATCCAATACCGTACGAAGCAGATCGGCAAGATCATACCCCCGCCACTGGTATGCAGTGATATTCACCCCGGTAAAGACGATTTCCCGGTACCCCTGTTCTTCGATCTCCTGACACCGTCTTACCACCTCATCCACACCCAGACTCACAGCTGGTCCGCGAGCAAGGGTAACCCTGCAGTATGCACATGCATTATCACAACCGTCTTCTATCTTGAGGAATGCCCGTGCATGATAGATAAAAGTTATCGCATGGTAATCAAATGGAGTAGCATCCTCCTGATCAGAATCAAGATACGACCCCACTGCTTCCTTGAGCGATATTCCCGACTTCAGCAATAATGCGATATAGCCAGGCATACCGAGAAGATTCGCCTTCTTCTCAAGTGAGACAACAAACAGATGATCCGCAAGTAGAGATATAACTTCTGGATCCATCTGTGCATAACATCCCGTAACGATCACCACGGGATCATGAGCCATCGCTGAGTATCTTCGTATCATCCTTCTGGCTTTTTGTTCTGCTTTACTTGTTACTGTACATGTATTGACAATGTAGAGTTCAGCCTCTTCAGAAGGTTTTACCACAGAAAACCCCTGTTGTGCAAATGCATCGGACAACCCCTCACTCTCACACTGATTCAGCTTGCATCCAAGCGTATAGATTGCTATTCTCATATAGTTTCCTATGATTATTCCTTATATGTACCTATCTGAACTATTCAGAGATGCGAAAGAGATCCCGCATGAACAGAGCCATAAATCGCTGTCTACTCTGTAGTCTCAGCTTCATCAAGCTGTTTCATCACGTTCTCCAACGAATGATTCAATTTCATATGCATCTCATGGGTATAGGGATTATACCGCTGAAGATCGAAGAAAAGCTGCATAGGGTCATTACAAGTCTGTTCAACGATCTCTAAGAGACTCTTATACCCTACAGTGCCAATCTCACTCTGCTCGAGGTCCAACTCATCAAGCACTCGCCCGATGACATGGGTGATCCCCTGCGTGAAAGCAGCCTCTTTATCATGCTCTTCTGGTGTCATCTCGATAACGTGCAGTTTATAGATCTTTGCAAAGACATCATGCCAGTAGTCCGCAATATTCTGTGGGCATCGCAGCGGAGAATAGACCATAGGAAGAGAGCCAACCCCGTTTCGAGCGGAATCCGGCCCAAACATAGGATGGGTAGCAATACAGTGTACCGTATCAGGCAGCATCTTCCTCAGCAACCGAGCAGGATAGACCTTCACAGAACAGGTGTCCATTACCAGACATCCATCCTTGATCTTTGGCCCTATATCACGCAGGACCTCCTCTACCGAGGATATAGCGACACAGAGGAATAATACATCTGCTTTGCAGAGTTCATCCTTCGTACAACGGATCACTCCCTCAGGAGTTTGTCTAGAGGTACTTCTATTATACGCGATCACTTCAAACTGTTTTGCCAATAATGAGGCCCAAAACGCCCCAAAACGACCTAAGCCATAGACTCCGATCTTCATGCGCATATTTTACTGAAAACTCCTCCACATGTACAGTCTCAGAAAACCAAGATAGAGTAATATCCTCATAGGATCTCATCAAACAGTAGAACATCTCATAATCCAAGAAATCAGACAGACCTGTTATACACCTACTATTCTTGGACATCGTAAATATGCTATGCTGAGTTTTGTTCATGTATATACTATAGGAGTAAAAATATGACTTTTGCAGAAAAGATGAAGAAGAAAGCAAGAGGGCTTCAGAAAGTTCTGGTCCTCCCGGAAGGGACAGAATCAAGAACCATCGCAGCAGCCCGGAAGCTTGTTGATGAGAAACTCACATCACAGGTCTATCTACTTGGGAAGGCAGCAGCTGTCAAGAAGGCAGCTGTACAAGCCGGCGTATCCCTCCCGGGAATCTCGATCGTTGACCCAGAAGCATCTGAGAAATTTGATGCATATGCTCAGGAGTACTATGAACTTCGTAAACATAAGGGTATAACCCTCCAGGATGCACGCGAGAAAATTATCGATCCATTAAAATGGGGAGCTATGATGGTACGATCAGGCGATGCGGACGCCATGGTAGCCGGAGCAGCGAATGCCACTGGTAAAGTCCTTGTTGCGGCCTTCACCATCATCAAAACAAAACCAGGTACTAGATATGCTTCATCATGCTTTGTGATGAGCACTGACAAACATGAACTTGGAGTTGACGGCCAGTTCATCTTCTCTGATTGTGCTACGATACCTGATCCTACCGCTGAACAACTTGCAGAGATTGCAGCAGAAGCTTCCAACTCCTGTAGGATCTTTCTCGAAGCAGAGCCGATAACTGCGATGCTCTCCTTCTCTACCAAGGGGTCTGCATCTCATCCAAACGTGGATAAAGTAACTGAAGCATTAGCTATAGTGAAAGAGAGACATCCCGACCTGCAGATCGATGGAGAATTGCAGCTTGATGCAGCTGTCATCGAGTCAGTCGGTGCGAAGAAAGCACCCGGCTCTCCGGTCGCAGGGAAGGCGAATGTATTGGTCTTTCCTGACCTGCAGTCCGGAAACATCGGATACAAACTGGTACAACGACTTGCAGGAGCAGACGCATATGGACCAATCCTCCAGGGATTTGCTAAACCCGTTAGTGATCTCTCACGAGGATGCAGCATTGAAGACATCGTCGTCACTTCAGCAATCACCTTGGCACAAGCTGAATAGCTTCTTGAAGAAACATCTCCCCTAAAGAACCTCTTTAGGGGAATTATCCAGTAAGAAGTACATACAGAGCATGCAGTCTGTCCATATCAAGTTGTTCAACACGCAGCTTCGGATTGAATCCTCCTTTCTCGAGCACCATGGAGAGTTCAAGTTTTGAACGTTTTGGAAAACCGGAGAATCTGGACAGATTGTTCAAGATCGTCTTCCTTCTCTGTGAGAAGAGTTGGTGGACCATACGCATAAAGAGTTCCCGCTCTCCCCGGGGAACCGATGATTCTTCACGGCGAGTCATTGCAACCACCGAAGATATCACATCCGGTACCGGATAGAATGCCCCGGGGTTGATATCAAAGAGATCCTTCACTGTATAATCTATTGAACACAGGACCGTGAAGGCAGAGTATTGTCTGCTTCCCGGATCAGCTTTCATACGCTGGATAACCTCTTTCTGCAAAGTAAATACCATCTTCCTCGGCAGACACCCCTGTTCGATGAACGATGCAATACATTTAGCACCCACATTGTAGGGGAGATTACCATAGATCACGTCCGGTACTTCATGGTCCTTCAAGTATACCGGCCAACTCTTGAGTACATCTCCCTCAACAATCGTACAGGCATCATCTTCACCAAAGAACTCATGAAGGATCTTGATAAAACCTCGATCAATCTCAAAGATCGTCAATGCATCTACCCGAGGCAGCACTGCATGGGTCAATGCCCCAAGACCAGGGCCGACTTCCCAGAAGGTACTATGATGATCGACATCCAATGCTGAGATGATCCTTTCACGAGCCCCCCGTGAAAGAAGAAAGTTCTGGCCGAACCGTTTATTCATGTTCAGTCCATGATCCTCAAGTAGTTGTCGTATTTCGTTGAGTGAATCGTAACGAAATTCTGTATTCATACGATTGTTTCCTTTTTCGATTATATATGATCCTACTCAATCTACAAGCAAGCCGTACAGTCATCAGCGCAAGCATACCCCATTGAAAAGGTATACACAATACCGCAGGGATCCGGCAGGATGAGGCTTGACAGAACAAGGAGGAAGTACTTTCCAGATAGGTATATAGTATCTGAAACAGCGGTGCACAAAGAGTCACACTCTCCGATACTGCACTGCATAAGAGATAGAGCAGAGTCAGGATCATATAGGCCATGATCCCCGGTGCAAGGGCTACTGTCGCGATGATCCCCACAGGGAACCACTCACCGAAGTTCTGTGCCAGAACAGGGAATGTCATGACTACTGCAGAAATCGATGCACTGACAGAGCTTTTGATATAGGACGGACACCACCGGGGAAAATGCCCAGAAAGCTCATCGGCTCCAATCAGGATCCCGAACATGGCGGCATATGAGAGTTGGAATCCGACTGAGGATGCCGTAGGAAGAAACAAGAGTAGTTGGATCATGAAACTACCTGCAAGAACACTATACCCGCTTTGGCGTCTTCGAAAGATACAGAATAACAGTGTCGATATACTGTACATCACTCCTGCACGAACCAGCGAAGGCTGAAACCCTGCGAGGATAATGAATGCGATCACCCCGGCAGCAGCGATGATCCTCGCAGCTGCTGAGGCAAGAAAACGTGAAAGGAGTAATGATATGATCAATGCTATCACATAGACATGCATCCCTGAGAGTGCTAGGAGATGCCTGCAGCCTGCCTCTTGGAACTGTTTTATCAGCAGCATATGCGGATCAGAAGACTCTCCGAGTACCAGCATACTTCCCAGACTGCTTTGCTCATAGGGGAGCAGATCCAATGCTCTGTGCAGATGAATGATCACATTCCTTCGTATGTGAAAGAATCCAGCACCATCTGTGCGATCCATCCTGTCTGCGTATACTACGGGACCACTTCCTTGATCACTGACACCACTCACCCTGAAAGAGAGGATATCTCCCCATGCGACCAATGCTGAGGTACTCCCGATCACTCGCATTCTTCCGAAGTTCCCCGATGTTCGTATGTGTAATGCTGTATCTTCGTATGAGGTAACTTCTACCGCACAACAGAGAAGTCCAGTATCGATGTAAGTAGGATCCCTCATTACCGTTCCCGTCAGGATAAGGGTTCTATTCGCCGCATGCTGGAACATGATGCACTCGGCTGCTTTGGGAGGGATCAGAACGGAACAGATAAGGAGTAATACTGCAGCTGCCGCGAGAGGTGGTATCCTATACAGAGGCCGTACCCGGCAGAGCACAAAGACACATATAGTCATACTTGCCAGTGCATACAGAAAGGGTACAAGACCGCGTTCTACCCCTATGGTATAGAGAACAAGCATCACAAGGAATCCACTATACATGTGTAGTTCATGGGTTATTGTTATCGCCGTGGAGTTCATCTACTCCTATGAACTCATGTCAGGCGTAGTTGATTCACTTCTCCTGCAGTGATCATATAGAGGGCAATGAGAGGAAGATCGATCTTACGACTTTTCGTCTGAGACAGGAGCCTTGCCGCAAGCTGCTTCCTACGCTTACCACTCATCAGTGTGACTGCTAATTGATCGATGACGTTCTTGTTCTTCTCCTGCTGTGACAAGAACATCCCAAGATACTCATGGATCTGAGGAGCATTCATCGGCAAGCTCACTGAAGAGAACTGATCATTATTACCGCTGATCTTATCTGAAAGCATAATCGGCGCACTTTCATCGAACTGTTTGAGTAGATCCTCGTAGACTCTAAGATCCTCTTCCGTCCTGTACGTACAAGCATCCACAAGGTTCTTCATCTCTGTCCGTTTCTTCATCGCAAGTTCTGACTTCCGATTCTTTGAGGCCGTCCAGAGATAGACTCCGATTGAAGCGGCAATCGAGCCGACCATCTCATCGATGATCGGTATCGGATCGCGCACGACAAGTGAGAGGAAAAAATAGACCACAAGAAAAGTCGCCGCTGAATTGATCAATCGGGGTATATATTTCAATTCCTGGATCCATGAGTCCACAGCGAAATCAATTGCAGAATACAGTCGATACTGAATGGTCTCCTTCAATGATGCGTCTGCTGATGATGATACTTCCACTACTATTCCCTCATTATCCCAATCAATCACCTCTTTCTTCTGCAAGAATGGGGTTAGCAGGATAACATTACCATAGGTTGTTCGCTGCAGACAAAAAAATGGCTTCATCTTCTACTCCTTATACAGTAACAGCAATACATGGAGTATGCTGTATATATCACTATATCAGCAAACCCTTATTCTGAGACCTCTTCATAACCCAAGCGATGCTATCATGGCCTGTCGTTTCCCAAGGCTCTCCGTTTTTGCATGTATGAGCTCATCATGACTCGCAACAGAGAAGAGGTAGTACTTTATCTTTGGTTCTGTACCACTTGGTCTCACAATGACCTTGCTGCCGCCTTCCAATGTGATGATCACCACATCTGCAGCAGGCAGTGAATCAGTCCCGGCTATCAGGTCAAGAGTTTTCATGACCTTCATACCGCCGATCTCTTTGGGAGGTACTTCTCTGAAGGTTCGCATGATATCATCTATCTTAGCTCTCCCCTCAGATC
Source organism: uncultured Spirochaetales bacterium (assembly GCA_964473495.1). GTDB lineage: Bacteria > Spirochaetota > Spirochaetia > CAKZLE01 > CAKZLE01 > JAIPFY01. The sequence continues at coordinate 7,519 of CAYYPJ010000044.1, read as the reverse complement.
CGGGATAAGTCTTTGCGATGACTTTCTCATCATAATACCCAAACTGCAGCCATAACTCCTCCAGCCTGGCAAGAAGGCTCTTCCCCTGTTCTTTATAATAAAGCATCATCTCAACTGCGAGTATCGCGGTTGAGACGGCATCTTTGTCATAGACTTCTGTTACCGACAAATATCCAAAGCTCTCTTCGGCACCAAAGATGAACTTCTTCCGCTCATGCACGATCCTATGCATCTGATCGGCGATATATTTGAATCCTGTGAGGACATCACGACACTCACATCCGTAGTACTCTGCGACCTGTTTCATCAGATCAGTCGTGACGATACTCTTCACACAGACCCCGTTCACTATAGGACTCTCCTGCTGCGAGAGAAGATAATCACATAAGAGTACTGCGATCTGATTCCCATTCAGGAGCGTATACGACTTCTTCTGCTTATCAGTAGGGATCCCGATCCCAAGTCGATCAGAATCAGGATCTGTCCCCAATACGATATCAGCATGCACCTTCTTCGCGACATCAATCGCCATACTCATGGCTTTCGGATTCTCCGGATTAGGGAGATCTACCGTAGGAAAATTCCCATCAGGTGCCTCCTGCTCTTCTACCACCTGGTAATCGACCCCGAGGATACGGAACAACCGCTGTATCGGGATATTCCCTGACCCGTGCAGCGGTGTGTAGACCACTTTACAGGGGATTCCCCTGGCAAAGAGTCCCCGGTCTCTGATACTGTCGATAACCATGGTATCATATGCCTGATCGACCTCATCCGGTACCGATGAGAGAAGGCCGGAGGCCCTTGCCGCATCAAGCGAAACTGATGCAATCATCTCCCCGGAGGTGACCTTGCCTACTTCTGCTGCAATACCGGTGTCATGAGGTGCGACGGCTTGACCGCCGTCACTCCAATAGATTTTATACCCATTGTACTGTGCCGGATTGTGACTTGCCGTTATGACAATCCCGGCTGATGCTTTCATATACCTGACAGCAAAAGAGAGCAGCGGAACGGGATGGATCGTATCATACCGATACACCCGAATATCATTGGCACAAAGGACATCTGCTGCCGCAGAAGCAAATACATCTGAGTAGTTTCGTGAATCATATGCTATGACCACAGAACGCTGTCCTGATACCTGATCCTTCATATAGGCAGATAACCCCTGAGTCACACGGCGTACCATATAAGAATTCATTCTATTGTAACCGCCGCCGATGATCCCACGCATACCTGCAGTACCAAAGGCAAGTTCGGTATAAAACCGATCATGCAGTTCTTCAAGGTTCTCTTCATTCATCAGCTGAATGATCTCTTTGCGAAAGATCGGTTCCTGTTCATAGGTGACATACTCTAGCGCTCTTTCATAATAGAATTCATAGTCCATATTCATTTCCTTCATGTACACTCACTGCATCCATTCTACTTCACTCTACCATATCCAGCATCATTTTGCTACAAATGGGGATCATCATGCTTTTGCTGACAAGGTGCTGATGAGTTCCAGCAATTGTCTCTGATCATCAACGATACACTCTTCCGGGATATTCTTACACAATTCCTCAGAAGGGCTGAATCCCCAACTGACTACTATCGGATACATACCTGCCGCTCGTGCCGTCTTGAAATCGACTTCTGAGTCTCCGATAAGAACGATCCGTGAAGGAGAGAGTCCCATCTTCTGGGCGATAGACAGGGCAGAAGACGGATCCGGTTTCCGGGGGAACTCATCAGAGAGTCCCTGGACCGAGACGAATGAGAAATCTCCAAGAAGATGATCAACGATAGTATGCGTGATATCATGGACCTTGTTTGAAAGGATGGCTTTTGGAATAGCAGCATCGTCCAGATAGTGCAGCAGTCGAGGAATCCCGTCGTACGGATATGCAGCATCATATGGGTGTGCACGATAATTAATCAACATCCGAGTGTACATTTGATCGATCTCCTCGGTAGAAAGCCCATGATCCGCCGGAAGAGCGTTTATTAGGGTATTACGTAATCCTGAACCGACAAATCTTTTATAGGATACTACTCGATGGGCGGGATAATCTTTTTCACGAAGAATCGGCTGGATAGCAGCAGCAATATCTGCGATAGTATCTATAAGCGTTCCATCAAGATCGAAAATAATTCCAATTTCAGCTTGTTTTTTCATCAGCAAATCCTTCATACTAGTAGAGACTCCGGTAGATTACGAATATGTATAAAGAATGTCAACGCCGGAGAGGATTAAAAGGAGAACTCCATGAAGACGGATATGAGAGTTGCTTTAGTCCCCTGCTCCACATATAGAGCAAGTATGGTCTACAGGCAGACGAAGAAAGTTTGGGAAAGTCTTGGCATCCCGGATCTTACGGGAAAACAGGTATTGGTAAAACCAAACATCCTCGTCGATGCCTTACCGGAAAAAGCCGTCACAACCCATCCGTATCTTGTTGAAGCCGTCTGCAGGATCATCAGCGAAAGGGGAGGATCCCCCATGGTAGGAGATTCCCCCGGTCTACAGAAAACAGGGTTCTCCCCGACAAGATGCGGTATCGCTCAGGTCTGTGAGCGACTTGACATCCCTTGGGTCGATTTCACTGCAAAGACGACCACTACAGTGAAAAATCCTGCAGCTGTCTGCCAACAGAGATTCACTGTTGCATCGGCTGCCGTAGAGGCAGACTATATCGTCAATCTTCCAAAGATGAAGACACATCAGCTGATGTATACGACAGGAGCGGTAAAGAATCTTTTTGGTCTGATTCCCGGCATTTCCAAGAGCTCATTTCATCTAAGATATCCTAATCGGGATAAGTTTGCAGATATGCTTCTGGATCTCTGCGAGACGATCCCGACTGAGATCCATATTATGGATGCCGTTATTGCTATGGAAGGCCCAGGTCCTGGTAATGGCAGTCCTAAGAGTATAGGAGCCATCATAGCAGCAAAGGACCCGCTTGCTCTAGATCTCTGCGTCTCCTATCTGATGCATGAGAGTCCCCCTAGAATCCCGATCCTCGCACACGGGTATCAGAGAGGTCTTCTCTCAACTCTCGATCACACAAAGCTGGAATACATCATTGACAAGCCGGAGCTCTATCGCCCTGAATCATTCAGACGTATCGAACGGTCGGGGATCATACCAAGTCTTTTCACGAAGGTCCGTTCCTTTCTGAAACCATCATCTCCCGGGAACGACTCCCCATTCCCAAAGATCTCTTCAGAGAAATGCATTCTCTGCAAAGCATGTATAGAGATATGTCCCGCGGATGCCCTCTCGCTGCAAATGGTTCCTGATACACAAGAACAGCGTGTTATAGTCGATCGAGCATCTTGTATCCGCTGTTACTGCTGCCATGAAGTCTGTCCGGTACATGCTGTCACCATCGAGAAGAACCCTTGACCACATGCCGTGAATCACTCATGATGGAGAAGTCCGAGAGCTGGTACAGCCTCATCTGAAATAAGAAGGTCGCATGAGTGATTCAATAATCCTGACAACGGTATTCCTCTCATTTCTCCCAATATCTGAATTACGAGGGGCTCTTCCTTATGCCTATTTCAACGACATACCTTTAGTGCAGTCCTATCTGATCAGTGTCGGATGCAATGCACTTGTAGCACCTGTACTCTATCTGTTTCTCTCATCTGTTCACAAACTCTTCTATCACCTGCATTGGTATAAGAAGCTGTTTGACCGCAGGGTAGAACACGCCCGGATAAAACTGGAGAAGAACGTACAACGCTATGGATATCTAGGGGTTATGCTCTTTGTGGCTATTCCCCTGCCATTCACGGGAGCCTATACCGGAACACTGGGGGCATGGGTCTTAGGCATGGATTGGAGACGAACGTGCATCGCTGCTGCCGGAGGTGTCATCATTTCCGGTCTAATCGTTTCTGCACTTATCCTATTGGGAATAGGAACTCACTCGATCTTTATGAAGACGATCTGATCATCATCTACAGTATTTTATCAAACTCAGGGGATACATCATGGATCTACAGCTAAAGAGTGCTTTGAATGATAAACAATATATCGCAGCATCAACTAGTTCAGGCCCGGTACTGATCATAGCAGGAGCAGGATCGGGAAAGACTCGTATGATCACCTACCGAATCGCTCATATGCTTGAATGCGGTATCTCTCAATCAAATATCCTCGCACTCACTTTCACGAACAAAGCAGCAAAAGAGATGACAGAACGAGTCCGTCAACTCACGGGGGAAAAGCTGCCGAAACTGACCACTGCGACATTCCATGCCTTCGGGGCCGCTATTCTTCGCTCAGAGATACACTATCTTGGCTACGATGATAATTTCACCATCTATGATCAGGCAGACAAGATCTCATTGATCAAGAATGTTGTCAGGGAACTGCATATCCCTCTGGAGCAGATTGATCTGTATGAACTCGATAATCTCTTTTCATCGATCAAAACCAATAGATCAGGCTGGTCTACTGAGACATCCCGCTATAAAGAGATATACGAAGAGTATCTCCTGCAGATTAAGGCCTACAACGCCGTTGACTTTGATGATCTCATCATGCTTCCGATCAAACTCTTCGAAGAAGTCCCTGCCCTATTGAGAAAATACCGTGAACGGTACCAATACATCATGGTCGATGAGTTTCAGGACACATCTCTCGCACAGTACAGATTCGTCCATCTCCTTTCACAGGAACATAGGAACATCTGTGTAGTCGGAGACGATGATCAATCCATCTATTCCTGGCGAGGTGCTAATTACGAGAATATAGTGAATTTCGAACGAGACTTCCCGAATTTCAAAGAGATCAGACTGGAACAGAACTATCGATCGACGGGGAACATCCTGCAAGCTGCCAACGCTCTTATTTCTCACAACACAAAGCGAAAAGAGAAGCAGTTGTGGACGGGAACCGAGAAAGGGCGATCGATCGCACTATTCCATCCTGACGATGAGGATCATGAATCAGAGTTCATCTGTACGAAGATAAAAGAACTTGCCTTTGAACAAGGGCTCTCCTACGATGATTTCGGGGTCCTTGTACGGACAAACAATCTGTTATCGTCCCTTGAGCAGACATTCATACAGAATCAACTGCCCTATACGATCTCTGGAGGCAAGAGCTTCTTTTCCCGCAAGGAGATCAAAGATATTATCGCCTATATGAGGTTATTGACCAATCCCGATGACAATGTGAACTTTCTCAGGATCATCAACACGCCAAGACGCGGGATAGGTCGTGTCTCCCTGGAATCTCTCAGATCCTATGCCAGGAGCCATGAGTTATCACTCTTCTCAGCAGTCACGAAGCTATCCCTCGATATGAATGCACCGATCAAAGATAGATTACGACAGATGTGCTGCTCCTTCACTGAGATGATCGAGTGCTACAAGACTAAGCTGTTCTCAAGACAGCCTATGGCAAAGACGATACGTGCTCTTATAGGCGATATCGACTATCGGGGGCACCTTATCTCAGAACACCCAGACAATGAACGACTTGTACAGTGGAAGATGAAGAATGTCGATTTATTTCTGCAGATGTTCGAACGATGGGAAAAGAACCCTGACAACATACATCCGAACATCTATGAATACTTGAACAGGATATCCCTTACCTCTAAAGTTGAGACTGACAAAGAGCAGGGCAAGGTGAATCTGATGACCATCCATGCATCAAAAGGTTTGGAGTTCGACACGGTGTTCCTGGCTGGTGTTGAAGATCATATCATTCCTCATGCAAGGAGTATCCAAGAGAATGAGCAGAGTCTTGAAGAGGAACGACGACTCTTCTACGTTGCGATCACCAGGGCTAAAAGATCTCTCTATATGACAAGCTGCAAACAGCGCAAGGTCATGAGAGAGACTATTGCTACTGTACCATCACGTTTTCTTGAAGAGATCCCGCAAGGACTTATCTCCCATATCGATGAGGAGATAGAGACAAGTGATGAAGAGGCTGCCGACTTGTTCGCACAACTTCGTGCAAAACTTGCAACTTGATGCATCATCCCAGCAGGAAAAAACATTTGCGTTTAGATCATTTAAGCGATATCCTACAAGTTGTCATACTATTTTTTTTAATAAGGAAGATATCATGAAAAAGAGGAACCTGCACATCATCATGCTCCTTGTCGGCAGCTTATCTGTTCCCGGACTTGTCACATGGATCGCATGTTACCGGAGGAATCTTCATCTTATGAAGTGGAAACCTCTCTATATGCATATATATATAGTGTTATGCCTCTTTGCCTGTATTATACTCGCAGTGGTCATCCTTGATATACTCATACGTAGAAGGAAGAAAAGCAGCAGGCGATCCGGCATCTACTCTGATATCCTCGTGATAAGCGGGATCGTATTGACCGTCGGGTTCTTTCTGTTCCTTACTCCCTATAAGCACATCTCAGATAAAGAACCTGAACTCATTCTCGTGGATCAGCAGGGTTCAATGGGGTTTCCAGACATTTCACTTGTCTGGTACACCCTGAAACCGCAGAAAGATACACTGTCGTACGGCAAAGACCCAATGCAACTTACTACGACCGTCAGTGAAGAACATGCAGTAAAACACCACGGTCTTGTGATGGATGGACTTGTTCCCGGTGAGACCTACTACTACAGCAGAGGGACTGAAGATACGGTAGAGTCTTTCACCTATATGCCGCAGCATGATGGAGGACTTCGATTAGCCATAAGTTCTGATGCACATATCGGAGCCTCAGACAATGATGTCGAAGCCACACAGAGAATCCTTGAAGAAATAACCACACCGAGTGAAGAGTACGCTCTATTCTTCAATTTAGGAGATGTGGTGGAGATGGGCAATGATGATGCAGATTATACCCAGGCGATCTCCCTTTTCTCACCCTATACCACAAAGATCCCTCTCTGCCTGATACCCGGGAATCACGATGTATGGTTCGGTGGGATCAACTTCTGGAAAGCGTACTACTATCCTGAATCTCTCCCGTCTCAATCAAGCGGTAACCAGCTCTTTCATCGTTATGACTTCGGGAAAGATGTCCACATCTTTACGCTCGATCTTGAATGGGGGCCCGAGTCCTATACCGCAGTCCAACGTAAGTGGTTTGAGCAGCAGCTTTCTTCATTGGATCCTGATGATCTGATCATCATCATGAATCACGCCTTTTATTTTGCATCAAGCACAGAATATGATCAAAAACCATGGTATGACAATCAGGAGATGATTGACACCTTCCATCAGAGCTTCATCGCCCATGGCGTGGACTTCGTCTTTACCGGACACGACCACCAACTCGAACATATAGAGGCTGACGGGATACATTACCTCATCGTAGGAGCGTTGGGGGGCTGCAAGGACAAGATCCCAACCTATATTAGTAAAGATTCACGTTATAGGAACTTCGTTGATAGTGGATTTGCCGATCTCACCATCTTTGATGATTCTGTCACCTTGACTCTACGCGATACTGATGGAAACCCTCTCTATAGTCTTTCTGAGCCACGTTGATCACTATCGTATACTCATGACCTTATGGTAGAATCGATA